>CAZOXI010000333.1:0-4574 GCA_964583445.1 uncultured Bacteroidaceae bacterium
GGCGGCCAGAGCTGGGAGGCCTGGGATCCGGAAGATTACGTGGGGGACTTTGGGAATCAGCCTGAGCTGATGGATTTATCTGAACCAATGAATTTCCGGTCCGGCGATTTTGTGATGCGTATTGTGGGTACCGGGTACCATGGTGCCAATGATCCGCGTGCACACTTTTTTTACAGCAACGACCGGGGGATTTCATGGAAGGGTCCTTTTGCATTCAATGGTTTTGACCCCCTGGAATACACCGGGATGTTCAACCTTACTGAACTCACACCCCGCACCGACTACCTGGTTACAGGGAAGCATGAATGCATTGTATTTGTTTCAGCAAGGGAGGAAGGTGTGTTTGGTTCCGACCGCCTTTTCTGCATAAAAACAACGGATGGCGGTCAGCACTTTGAATTCCTGGGATGGGTCATACAGCCCTACCAGGAGGAGGATGCCAAAGAAGTACGAAAGGTGGATTTGTACGATAATAAAGAAAGAAATCCATATGCGACGGAATGCCGGGCCGTGATGTCATCCTCCGTGATCATGGAAGACGGTACCCTGCTTACTGCCATCCGCAGGAAATTTATTGTCAGGGGCGGCACGGACAGGCACTGGATCGATCTGTATGCATCGGAAGATGGAGGCCGGTCGTGGGAATTCCGCTCCATAGTTTGTAATACCGGTCCCAGCAATGGTAATCCGCCCGCACTGGATGTTACTGACAATGGAAAACTCGACGTGGTATATGGCGACAGGAAGCATGGGACCGTCAATGTCATATCAAGTACCAACAATGGTTTCAGCTGGCAACCTTACGAAATTTTAATGGATGGATTCTGGTCAGAGGATATGGAATTCAACGACCTGGGGTATCCAAAATTATTTCAGCGAAGTGATAACAAGCTGGTAGCCGTTTTTTACTATTCCACAAAAACACATCCGCATCACCTGCATGCATGTATTTGGGACCCTAAATAAAAATATGTAATGAAAACAATCAGATTCCGCCAGCCTAAAGAGCTCGTATTCGGGGATCACTGTTTTGAAGCATTTGCAGAACGTTCCCTGGATCTTCCTTTCAGCAGTTTTTTCATCATCGCCGATGCCCATGTGGTTCCCATGTTGGCAGGGTGGCTTGAAAAACTGCGGAAAGCAGGAAAACAATATCAATTATTTACCGATGTGATCTCTGAACCAACCGCGCGTTTTTTTAACAGTATCAGGAATGGGGTGGAAGAAGGTTCCTATGATGCAGTGATTGGAATCGGCGGAGGAAGTGTACTCGATATGGCGAAGCTTGTTGCTGCCCTGACTTATTCAGAACAACAGGTGCATGATGTGTTTGGTATAGGAATGTTAAAGAAAAGAAAATTGTTCCTTGCCTGTATTCCGACCACAGCCGGTACAGGAAGCGAGGTGTCGCCCAATGCCGTACTGCTCGACGAAGATGAAAACCTGAAAAAGGGGGTGGTCAGCCCTTACCTGGTACCCGACGCGGCGTATGTCGACCCGGTGCTTACTTACACAGTTCCCCCGGGTGTTACAGCAGCCACAGGCATCGATGCGCTCACCCATTGCCTGGAAGCATATGCAAACAAACATGCACATCCGGTGACGGACCTGTATGCACTGGAGGGCATACGGCTGATTGCCCGGTCACTGGAAAAAGCTTGTAAGCAGGGGGATCAGGCTGATGCGCGGGCCGATGTTGCCCTTGGGAGTTTGTATGGCGGGCTTTGTCTCGGACCAGTGAACACAGCTGCTGTGCACGCCCTGTCTTACCCGTTGGGAGGTGAATATCATATTGCCCATGGCATTTCCAATGCGATGTTGTTGCCGCATGTGATGGAAAAGAACCTTCCGGAAGCAGCAGAGCGATACGCCTGTATTGGCAGGGCTGTCGGAGTTGCAGAAGGCGGTGATACTATGCAACAGGCCAGGGATTGTATTGCATTTATCAGCCGGTTGTGTGCCAGGATCGGGATTCCTGCGAATCTTTCATCCTATAATATCGGGAAAGCAGATGTTCCGGCGCTGACAAAAGCCGCGATAAAGGTACAGCGATTATTAAAAAATAACCTGCGTGACCTGTCAGAACAGGAGATATCCGAGGTCTACTTAGCATTGATCGATGAAGTGTGATGACAAACTGGTTCGTCATAGCGGATGATCTTACAGGGGCTGCTGAAATCGCCGGCATTGCCTGGCGTTCTGGCTGTACTGTAAAGCTGTTGACAGGCGGGTCCGGAGAGGGTCACACCGGGGAGGATGTGCTGGTGCTCAATGCAGACACCAGGAACCTGGATCCGGAGGATGCGGCAGGGCATATCAGCGAGGTGCTCCTGTATGGCGGTTACCAGGAGGATATGAAGCTTTTCCTGAAGACAGATTCCCTGTTAAGGGGGAATGTGGGGCCAGAAATCCTGGCAGCACTCTCAACAACTTCATTTTCTTCCTGTTTGCTGGTCCCGGCGAATCCTTCAAAACTGAGAATCATTCGCAACAGCAATTACTATATCGACAAAACACTTCTTGCTGAAACCGAATACCGGAATGACCCGGAATATCCCAGGACCACTTCAGATGTTGCTAAAATGTTAGCGGTCGGCCCCGAACGTATCGACACCTCGGAAATAGACTGGAACCATTGCCAGGGGAAGATCGTGGTACCTGATGTCTGCGATGCTGGTGATATCAGGGCCCTGATCAGCACGCGCATAACCGGTGATGTGATGCCCGCAGGAGGAGTTGATTTTTTTCGGGAATTACTTATTGATGCAGAATCCACCGAAGCCGGCGCAACACCTCTCAGCGTGGAATACCCCTCTGAAAAATGCTTTGTATTTGGCAGTTATGCCGATGCCAACCGGAAAGCGCTGGTTGCGCTGACTCGGAAGAGGTACAGCATCTATGAGATACCGTTTCCGGTAAGGAATGAAGACAGTAGCAAGGGGAATGACGCTCCTGTTGTTCCACTCCACCTGGAATCCGGGAACAAGATAGTGCTGAAGCTTCAGGACCGGTACATTGACAATACGGAGATTCAGGAAGCGATGCTTGAGGAATTGGTAGAAATTGCTGCAGGTGCAGCCGTGACTGCAAAAGGCCCCATACATTTCATGGTTACAGGCGGCAGAACGGCCTCCCTGTTTTGCAAAAAGCTGCACTGGAACCAGCTGTCAGTCGTGGATGTTCCCGGTAATGGCGCGACAACATTAAAATATAAGGATGTGGAACATTTAATAACGTTGAAGCCCGGCAGTTATGATTGGCCGGATTTCATGCTGAAATAATTAACTTATGCAAACCGCTTTCATATTGAATATTGCAAGCCCGGGTGCGAATAACCTGCACTTTGTGGATTATGCCATCATTATTGTATCACTGTTGGTGTCCTTGCTCATTGGTGTCTATTTTGCCAGGGGACAAAAATCAACAGCAAAATATTTTGCAGCTGAGGGGAAGATCCCCGCATGGGCCATCGGGATGTCCATTCTCGCAACCCTGGTGAGCAGTGTCACTTTCTTGGCCTACCCTGGTGAAGGTTTTTCCAGCAACTGGATCAGGCTGGTCCAGGGACTCATGGTTCCCTTCGTTCTGCTGATATTTATCTGGGGGATCGTTCCGCTATACAGGAAAGTGATCGGGCTGAGCGCTTATGAGTATTTTGAAAAGCGTTTTGGATACCTGGCCAGGGTGTATGCATCGCTTGGATTTGTCTTTGCACATTTTTCCAAGATGGGAACAGTATTCTATTTGCTGGGACTTGCCATCGCCAAACTACTTGGGGTGGATACCATTACATTGATTTGGATCCTCGGGGCAATCATTGTTTTTTTAACATTGCTCGGTGGGATTGAAGCTGTGATCTGGCTGGATGTAATCCAGGGCTTCCTCTTGATTGCAGGAGGGATCATCGCATTCCTGATCCTCATTTTTGCCCCGGAGGGAGGTCCTTCAGAGGTATGGAGGGTAGCAAATGAGCATGACAGGGTGGGATTTGGTCCATTCGACTGGGATTTTGTCAACCTGACCTTCTGGGTGATGGCCATCAATGGTGTTTTCTATGCCATTCAAAAATATGGCACGGACCAGACGATCGTGCAACGTTATTTAACTGCCCGGTCCAACAAAGACGCCATCAAGGCATCACTGATCGGTGTACTGCTGAGTGTTCCAGTATGGGCGCTTTTTATGTTCATTGGTACGGCACTTTTTGCCTACTATAAGCTGGGCGCCGGTCCGCCCTTGCCGCCTGATATCAGGCCTGATGCCGTTTTTCCGCTGTTTATCATGCAGGGATTACCGGTAGGGGTCTCGGGGCTGATCATCTCTGCGCTTATCGCAGCAGCCATCTCAAGTTTGGATTCCGACCTGAACTGCCTCTCGGCCGTACTCACTGAGGACTTCTATGGAAAGATAAATAAATCGGCCACCGATAAACAGAAATTATTTTTCGGGAAGGGAATGGTAGTACTTTCCGGATTGCTGGCCATCATCGTGGCGACATTATATGTGAAAGTCGGAGGAAAGAGCGCACTCTCAATTGTTTTCAGCCTGTATGCCATCTTTTCCGGGGGGATTGC
>CAZOXI010000334.1:0-4562 GCA_964583445.1 uncultured Bacteroidaceae bacterium
AAAGTGAGTCCTTCCGGGGAAGGATAAAGCTCCTCCAGCATCCTCCACCTGCGTATGTCAAACCCCAGGTGACCTTCTGCATTGAGTTCGATGACCCGCTCCTGTTCTATGGACCTGAAGAAATTCTCCTTTGAGCTATATTTATCGGAAGCAAGTCCTGGCAGGTTACCCCGTTCCCTGATCCTGTTGACAAGATCAACCAGTTCCTGGGTGGGACCTTCGTATTCATTCTTTGCTTCACAATACATCAGAAAAACATCGGCGAGCCGCATCAGGTAGAAATCCTGTGCTCCATCGGTTCTGCTGCCGGTCGGCTCCTGGCGAACCCATTTCCTGTAGAGGTATCCCATGTCAGAATCGTCATAATCAATGAAACCTGAGCTTTTATCTCCCCAACGCAGGGTTACTATGCCCAGAGGTGGCAACAGTCCTGTATCATCCAGCCAGTTACATCGTTGTCCGTCCCACATGATCGTCGCCTTCATTCTCCAGTCACGAAGCGGTCGCAGGGCTACATCAGCTGTATCCCGTTCATAGGTTTCCGGGTTAATGGCACCATTTTCCAGTGTCTCATCCTTGGCCAACACCACGGGGGGTGCAAAATCTCCTGTTTCAAGCAACTGGTAACGGTTGACCAGGTGATGGGTAGGGGCATAAAAAACCTGTCCGTTTATGGTATGCCTGTTTCCATAACCGCGCTGCAGTGAATTTCCCTGTCCGAGCTCGGGTCCACCGAACTGCACTGAAAAGATCACTTCCGGAGAATATTCAGCAGGTTCCTGGAACAGGTGCCAGTAGGCTGGAAGTTCTTCGGGATTGAAATTATCGTTATCGCCGTAGGTTCCGGGATCACCATTGTTATACAGGTACAGTCCATAGTCATAGATCACCTTGTTAAAATCAGCAGCTGCCGATTCGTAATAGGTCATCGCCTCAGCCTGATCCTGTGTAAAACCATCAATTTCAGGCCATCCAAAGTTTTTCCAGCTGGCCCAGTAGAGTTTCACCTTGCCCCTGAATGCATAGGCAGCAGCCTGGCTGGCCCTGCCCCTGTCTCCATCCGGAATTTCATCAGGAAACGGAAGCACCACACAAGCCGAATCAAGGTCCTGCAGGATTTCATCCTTGACTTCCTCAATCGGTTTTTGTCCCAGAAGATAGGCATCATCGTTGCCGTCGAGGATAAACTCATAGTGGGGTACGTTTCCCCAGAGGGTAATCAGTCGAAAATAAGCAAGGGCGCGGAAGAAATAATTTTCCCCTCTGACCCTGCGTAATTCTGCTTTGACCGTTGGGCTGGTCTCTTCCTCGATCATAACATCGAGATATGATAATACATAATTAACCCTGTTGATGATCCTGTAACTGAGCTTCCAGGTCATATCAAACTCATCACCAACGCCACCGCCTGCAAGGAAGCCTCCGACAGGATCACTCACACCGGTTTCGTCATCGATATTCTCAAAGGAGGCACGCAGGTTCCTGTAGCGCCCGTAAGGGGTCAGTCCATCGTAAAGATAGTCGAACCGGAACAGCAGTCTCGCGGCATTGTATACGCCATATGTTGCTGTTTCTGCATCATCCGTAGTCTGCCAGAACTGACCGGATGATATTTCATTCCTTGGCAGTTGTTCCAGCAAGTCTTCGGTACATGAAGGTGCGATCAGCAGGATCGCTGCCAGGAAAGCTATTCTACGGAAATATTTTATTGTGTTGTCCATGTTTTTATCATTTTGGATTCGAAATTCACTTTCCATCATTAAAATTCAATATTTGCACCAATTGCATAGCTTTTTAGCAACGGATAGAAATCATCACCGGAAGTGTCTTTTTCAGGATCAATGCCCTGCCACCTGGTAAGTGTAAGCAGGTTATCTGCAGTGAAATAGACCCTGAAACGGCTGATATTTAACTTGTTAATCCAGTTTCCTGGCAAGTTATACCCCAGCTGGACATTTTTTAGTCTGATGAAGGACCTGTTCTGGAGCCAGAATTTTGAATCACTGGTATTTCTACCGCCGTCATCACCAGCTGAGATCGTCAATCTGGGCATGCTGGCCTCCCTGTTGTAATAATTCCAGGTATCGGTCCAGTGGAACTCAGAGAAATTGAACCGGTTGTCACGCGGCCGTGTCGTGGCCAGGTTGTCGCCCCAGAAGTCATACCTTCCCGCAGTTGCATTCAGGAATACTGTTAAATCAAACCCTTTCCACTCCATGTTGCCGGTCAGCGACGAGTTAATAGTTGGCCTTCTTTGCATCATATGTGGAAATGCCACCCGGTCATCACCGTTCACGAATCCATCGCCGTTCATGTCGGTCAGCAATACATCACCCGGAGCAATAAAATCTGCCTGGATTGGGTTTTCATAGATCTCGTTCCAGCTTTGAACGAGTCCCTGGTCGAGGTATGTGTATATATAGCGGTAGGGCATATCGATAAATTCATTCCCCCTGCTCAGGTATTCATTCCATTTTTCAAGCCTGTTGAAATTATACGAGAAGTTGAAATTGGTCCGTAACTTCACCTGGCCGATCTGCTTGTTCAGGGTGATGTTCGTCTCAAAACCCCGGTTCCTGAGGTTTCCGACATTCACCCTTGGGGGATAGTATCCGAAAAGAAAATCTGAAAGGTCAGAGGGCCTGATCATTCCCGTCGTCAACCTGTCATAATAATCGAATTCAGCATAGATCAGGTTCCTGAACAATCCCAGGTCCAGGCCAACATTCAAAATGGCTGTCGACTCCCATGAGAACGCCGGGTCGATCATTTTCGAATAACTGAATCCTTTCACGATCTTCCCGTCGAGAATGTAGTTCGTTGTCTCAAATGTCTCTCGTTGTTCATACCTTCCTACGCCTGAATTGTTACCAAGGGAACCATAGGAGGCCCTGAATTTGGCGTAGTTTACGGTCCCCTTCACCGGTTCAAAGAATGACTCTTCTGAGATCCTCCACCCTGCCGAGACCGAAGGGAAAAATCCATACTGGTTCCCGGGCGAAAATTTTGATGATCCGTCGTACCTCGCATTGAACTCAAACAGGTAGCGATCCATCACATCGTAGTTCAAACGTCCGATGAATGCACGCAGCCCTTCTGAACTGGAGCTTCCGGAATTATCCTTGGTAGTTGGCAATGCTGCACTTATTTCCAGTATGTTCGGGTACAGGCGATCCATCCTGCTTGCCGAAAGCATCCGGTCTTCCCAGTACTCTTCAGTATAAGCAACCATAATTCCGATATTATGACCGGAGAAGATCTCCTTTTTATAATCCAGTCGTGCCTGGAAATTGGTTTTGTAATCCATATCAATCCGGTTGTCAATGCCGGCATTATCTCCAACGAGCACATCCACAATTTCTCCGGTTTGCAGGTTGTAGGTGGTTGTCGGATCTTCCCAGTCGCGATAGAATTGGTTGGTAAAGATCAACCCATAGTCAACACGTGCAGAAAATCCCTCAAAAGGCTTCCATATCCCGTATAAATTACCATTCAGTCCGATTCGTCTTTTCTCATTATGTTCGATGGTATAGTTTGCCAGCAGGTTCGACGCCTGCTTGTTCTCCCCATAGGCCATGGCTCCACCATACTGCCCGGTTTCAGGGTGGATGGGCATAACGCCCGGATTGGTATTCCTGATGCCGGAACCACCTATTCCATCACTGTCACCGTAATCCATTTCCGACCACTGACCGTCAATCTTGGTTCCGACAGTAATGTTTTTCCTGATCTTATAGTCGAGGTTGGTCCGGAAATTGTACCTGGTATAATTGTTATTGATTACCACGCCTGTCTGGTCAGATACTCCGCCTGATACATAAAAGTTCATCTTGTCGTTACCTCCGGAAGCGGAGATATTATGATTCTGCAGGGTACCGTTCTGGAAAATGATATCATACCAATCGGTATTGGGGTAAAGGACCGGGTCGATCATGCCTTTTGCCATCCACTCCTCGATGGCTCCCCACTGGTACACTGAGTTCTTGTTTCCGGCGTTCGCCCCCCTGATCTGCAGGGCCATGGTCCTGGGATAGTTGTCCAGGTTTTCATAAAACCTGATCGGTTCCGTCAATGCATATGATCCGGAATAGCGGATCTTTGGATCCCCGCCGACGCCTGTTTTGGTGGTAATCAGGATGACGCCGTTGGCACCCCTGGATCCATATACAGCCGATGAGGCAGCATCCTTCAGCACAGAAATGCTCTCCACATCATTCATGTCGATCCGGTTGATGTCCACATCCGGTATCCCATCCACCACGATCAGCGGATTGGCATTATTCACCGTTCCCAGCCCCCGTATCAGCAGCTCCGTATCGCTGTTTCCCGGCATCCCGGAGCCCTGCCTGACAGACAGACCGGGCACCATACCTGACAGGGCCGTTGAGACATTGGCAAGTGACCGACTTGTTAATTTTTCGTCGAACTTCACGTTTGCAACCGAACCAGTCATGTTCACCTTTTTCATTTCACCGAAACCTACAACCACCACTTCGTCCAGTTGCTCAAATTCCGGTTCAAGCTGAAGATTGATCACCGATTGGCTCGCTACTGAGCGGGTC
>CAZOXI010000335.1:0-4558 GCA_964583445.1 uncultured Bacteroidaceae bacterium
CGAGACAGGTTTTTTTATATAATTACCGGTCGATTGAACCGTTATATATATTAAATGAGGACTATTATGAAATATCTTACCCTGTTCATCACCTCGCTGTTCCTTGTCGTTACGGCATGCGACACGACTGTAAAAACCGGGGATTCGGGGAGGATTCTTCCCAATATCACCGGCGGTGCCGGTGAAGTGCTGGTTGTGGTAGATCAATATATATGGGACGGGCAAACCGGTGAATTGCTAAAAGATCTTTTGCAGGAGGAATTTCCGGGATTGCCCCAGAGTGAACCCATATTCGACGTGACACAGATCACCGCTTCATCATTTGACAATATGTTCAGGTTCCACAGGTCCGTCGTGCTGGTCACCATCAAGGAATCAGTTGACGAGCCAGCTGTACGCTACAGGAAGAATGTATGGGCGAAGCCGCAGATCCTGGTGCAGCTTGAAGCGCCGAGCAATAAAGAATTGCAGCAGTTGGTCCTTGACAATATGGATCAAATACAGGGTTTCCTGGTGCAATACGACCGGCAGAGACTCACTGACAGCTATACAGATTCGAAGGACCTGGAGATTCAGCAAAAGATGGCCGAAAACCATCACATACGCCTGGCCATACCGCGCGGGTATAATGTGGATTTCTTTACTGAAAATTTCAGTTCCGTATCCATTGAAACCCCTGATTTTTCCCAGGTACTCCAGGTATACGAATATCCTGCCACAAGCAAAGATGATTTGCAATCAGGCAAGATCCTTGAGAACCGGAATGATTTTGTAAGAAAATATGTGAAAGGGCCCAGGGAAGGATCTTACATGACCACCTCCATGGTCTTTCCACCCATCTTCTATGATGTGAAGAAAAATGGTATGGAACTTGTCGAAACCCGCGGCCTGTGGGAACTGGAGAACGGATTCATGGGTGGTCCCTTTGTGAGTCATTCATTATTCGATGAAAATCGCCAGCGCATTGTTACTGTGGAAGGATACCTCTATTACCCGAATCAAAAGAAAAGGATCAAGATCCGGCAGCTGGAGGCGATCATCTATTCCCTGGAGATCATCTGATCTGAATGGCAGGGTGCCGGATAAATATGCAGGAGCGATCTTTCGTGCCTGCTCCAGGGTGCATTTGTGTCATTTCATCATAACACCCCTGACTGTCTCTTTCCTGCATCGGGTATGCGCGTCGGGGAGCATTATTTCTGATAGAATAGATTTGGTTTTTCGAATTCGAAAAGTGTTGGGTAATCTTCATCAAAACGTTTCAACACTTCTGTCAGGATCGTTTCACGTATGAATTTTGACTTGTTGGTGATTCCGTATTTCTGGCAGTAGAGATCGATTGCCTCCTTTTCCCTTTGATTAAAGCGAAGTGTCCAGGCGTGCTTCCTTAACAACTTCTCGTCACTTTTTCCCTTGTTTTCAGCCATTGAGCTAGATGATTTTCGCTAAAAATACATATTGTTTGTACCATAGCTGTAAAATGGCATACAGAAAGAATTAACAAAATTCTAACACCATCACTGGAATAGGGGTGCCGCTGCGTACGGTGTCTTCTTCTGGTTGGCTGGTTTATTCTTCCCGGAAGATGGAACGGATCTCAAGCGGCCTGATTACACCGGTGAGGATCGCAGTGATACCTGAAAAGAGGATGAACAACAGGATGGCCGGGACCCAGCTGAACAGGTGGTGCAGCGCTGCAGCGCCCACAAGGATGATTACTCCGTAAAGCAGCAGTTTTCCATATACCGAAAGGCCAAGGTCGAGGCGGATCATCCTGTGTGCCACAATCACCTGTCCGATGGCATAGAAAGCCTGGGAAGCGATGCTGGCGATGGCCGCTCCATATGCCTTGTATGCAGGAATAAGGAGCAGGTTGAGTGTAATGTTAAGCACCACGGTGGCTCCTGCAAGGAAGTTCAGTTGTTTGAGATTGTGATTAGCGGTGAGCAGGGTACCGTAGATGTAGCTCAACGAGATAAAAACAAATCCTCCCATGAGGATGCTGAAGATGGCCGGGGAATTCAAAGCAGTTTCGTGGTACATCAGCGTGATGATCTCCTCGTTGAAGAAGAATCCGGCCACGGCTACAGCGACAGCAACACCGAGTAGCAATGAGGATGAGATTCTTACCAGGTCTTCTGTTTTTTCTCCTGTCTTGAGCATCTTGCTGAACATGGGAAGCAATAACCCGGCGAACAATACAGCGAACTGTGACAGTGCATCAAGTACCCTGAAAGATTGCGCATATATCCCGGCCTGTTCCTTACCGTCAGTCAGCAGCCGCTCGATCATGACAGAATCCACCCGGTTGAAGAAAGACATCAACAGGATCAGGATGGCGAATGGATAGCTTTGCCGGAGAATTTTCTTGTATACAGCCCTGTTGAATGTTAGACGTATCTTCCCGGAATGGAACAGGACAATCCCGAGGACCATGGCAAGTGTGATTGTGTAAGATACAGTCTGCGAGTATACAAACCATTCAATTTGGTAGGGCTCATTTGTAATGGACGACCATAACAGGATTCCGTTAATCAGGATCATCAGGGACCTGTCGAGCACCGAAAGAAGGCTGTCGGTCCGAAACAATTGCAACCCACTGATATTGGACCTGAGATACAGAATGAAGGAAGAGAGGAACTGGTTGAGCACCAATACAGCAAGCAACCTGAACTGTATTTCAGAGTAGCCGATGATTGCACCTGTTGTGAAAACAATAATCGCATAAAAAACACTCAATATGAACTTGAGTGGAACGATGCCGGATAAATGGGCATTCAGCCTGGATGGATCCCTGGATACTGCACGGTTATTAAAATTGGTAATCCCCAGGTCCAGCAGAATATTGAGGATAAATGCGAAATTAAACAGGGAGAAATAGAATCCGTACATCTCTTCACCTACACGGTTCTGCACTGCCACTTCGATCCCAAAAAACCAGAAAGGTTTGATGAGCAGGTTAAGTACTACGAGCAACAGCAGGTTAGAGAGGAATTTTTTTTTCAAACCATGTACGTATTATTTTGCAGGCATGCCTGCTTGTCAAATATATTTTTTATTTCAACACAAATGTAATAAGTTCGCCCCATATTTTCTGAAATAAACAGAGGAGTAGCTGCTGATGAAGATTGCGGTAAATACCCGCTTGCTGATGCCTGGTAAACTAGATGGTATCGGATGGTTCACATACGAGACGTTGCGCAGGATCGTGCATGATCACCCTGAGCACACCTTTTATTTTATTTTCGACAGGAGTTATAAACAGGAGGTGATATTCAGTGATAATGTTGTCCCAGTGGTCCTGGGTCCTCCAACACGTCATCCCATATTGTGGTATATCTGGTTTGAATGGCGCATCCCCAGGTTACTTCGGAAGCTCGAAGCCGACCTGTTCCTGTCGACAGACGGTTTTATCAGTCTGCATTCCGGGGTGCCGGCCTGCAATGTAATCCATGATATTAATTTTGAGCATCGACCCAGGGACCTGCCATGGATTTCCAGGAAATATTACCGCTATTTCTATCCCAAATATGCGCATGCTGCCGCACGACTGGCTACAGTGTCAGAATACTCCAGGAGAGATATCATCAATACCTATGAAATTGAGGAGGAAAAGATTGACCTGGTATACAATGGAGCCAGTAAGAATTTTTTTCCTGTGTTACCGGAAACTGCACAGGAAGTCCGGGACAAGTACACCGGGGGAGTGCCCTATTTTATTTTTGTTGGAAGTATCCATCCAAGAAAGAACATTAGAAACCTGTTGCGGGCTTTCGAATTGTTCAGGGAGGAATACCGAAGCCCTTTCAAACTGGTCATTGTCGGCAAGAAAACTTTTCTTACAAAAGCCATGGAGGACCAGTTGGACAAAATGAAATTTAAGTCGGATGTGATCTTCACCGGGAGGGTGGATTCAGCGGATCTGAACGATATTATGGCCTCAGCCTGGGCCCTTACATTTGTGCCGTTTTTCGAGGGATTTGGCATCCCCCTTGTGGAAGCCATGTATTGTAATGTTCCTGTGGTTGCATCAAAAGTAACCAGTTTGCCCGAAATTGCAGGTGACGCAGCGATCTATGCCGAACCGGAAAGTCCCGGCAGCATCAGGGACGGGATGATACGGATTGTGCGGGAAGAGGGATTACGCGAACATCTGATCGAGAGAGGCAAAGTGCGAAGGAAGCGCTACAGCTGGGACAATACTGCAAAGGAACTCTGGAATACTATTACAAGAGTAAACACGGATAATGCTTGAACCGTATTTTAAAAAGGGCGTGATCGAAGCCGGGTGCGATGAAGCCGGACGGGGCTGCCTGGCGGGACCGGTGTTTGCTGCGGCAGTGATCCTTCCGCCGGTTATAAGTATCCATGGACTGGATGACTCAAAAAAATTGACAAATGACAGGCGAAATATATTGCGGGAACAGATCGAAGCCCAGGCGGTGGCATGGGCCGTAGCCGCTGTTGAACCGGAAGAGATCGATGAGATTAATATTCTTAATGCATCTTTCCTGGCCATGCACCGTGCACTGGATCAACTGGTACAGAAACCTGTTCA
>CAZOXI010000336.1:0-4122 GCA_964583445.1 uncultured Bacteroidaceae bacterium
ACCCAGGCGCTCCAGGGTTTTTACTGTAAAAACAAAATGTTCAGGGATGCCCCCTGTATCGCCGTCATAGATGATGGGTTTGGTGGTCACCTCGAGAATGTCATTGAGTCCGTGCAGCCTGGAAGTTACATCAACAGCTTCGATATCGGGTTTTCCCTTCGCTGTTGAGTCGGTAAGGCTGCTGAGCCACATCGCATCGAATTCACTTTTCCGACCATCCTTCTCCACGGAGATGTTTTCCACGATTAACCCGGTCAGTCCGCTATGTGCTTCAAGCACCCTGACGATCGGTTTCGATTCAATAAGCCGGCGCAAACGCTCCATGCGTACTTCCGGTGTTGTGCCAATCTCTTTTAGGCTCTGGTTCAGCTGTGTTGAGGAGATGCCGCGGGTATAGGGGACCTCATGCAGTGTTCCGCCCCATTCTTCCAGGGTGTCGATCACCCGTTGCCGGACCTGTTTTTGCACACCTTTCCTCCAGTCATCGCCATGCACAACGTAATCAGGTTTGATCTTCCGCAGATTGGGCACATAGTCCAGTTCCTGCTGTGGTACCACCTCCTGGACGCCCTTGATGCTCTCAATGATTATTTTTCGTTGGTCATATTTGAGGGCCGGGAGGCGCTTGTAGCTGGCGATTGCTTTATCGGTGAGCAGTCCGATAATCACATCACCAAGCTTGCTGGCCTCTTTGATAATATTCAGATGTCCGGGATGGATCAGGTCAGCGCTCATCCCGACATAGACTTTCTTTGACATACGTGAAAATTTATGTAAAATTAGAAAGATTTTACATAATCTTAAGGTAAACTTAAAACTAATGAGTCATGCTGCGCAGGGAAGGACCATTAGCCAGGGAAGGACCACTATCCAGGAAAGGGTCTCTGTTCACAGAAGGACCATTATCCAGGGAAGGACCACTATCCAGGAAAGGGCCTCTGTTCACAGAAGGACCATTATTCAGGGAAGGACCACTATCCAGGAAAAGGCCTCTATTCAGGGAAAAGCCATGGTCCAGGGAAGAACCTCTATCCAGAAAAGTGCCTCTATTCAGGGAAAAACCATGGTCCAGGGAAGGACCTCTATCCAGGAAATGATCAATGATCGGAGAAAAACCATTGAACTTTGAAGGACCAGAGACCTTAAGGATTAATGACCTGTGAAGCACCCCTGGTCTGCGCAGCCAGGTTATTTAGAATGGGTGATAACTTTATTTTCCGACGTCTTATTTTCCGACGCCTCACATGCCGAAGCTTCATATTCCAGGACCAGTTCATTGACCAGCTCTTTGACGGTGGAGATACGTTCGATCCTGTGTGCATTGGTCCCCGTAAAGACGAAACCATCCTCAAGATTCCCCTTGTAGGCTTGAAGTAATGCGTCTGCGATGCAATACTCGGTTGTTTTCGGATCGCAGGATTTGATGCAGTGGTGACGGCACACTTTGGGGCGCCTGTTTCCTTTGACGGCTTCATCCAGGAATGTATTATAGATCGACCGCCCCGGCATTCCTACCGGACTTTTGATGATCCGTATATCTTCTTCCTTGGCACTGACAAATGCATTTTTGAATTCAGGTGCGGCATCGCATTCCTCCGTAGCCACGAAACGGGTACCCAGCTGAACAGCTGATGCCCCCCGCTGCATGATTCTGTACATATCGTCACCTGAATAGATACCACCAGCCGCGATCACGGGAACCTCTTTTTTATATTTATCCCAAATATCCTTTGCCACCTCCACTACCTCTGCAACCAGGCTTTCCAGCGTGTTGCCGATCTCTTCCAGGGCATTGGCCTTGAATCCCAGGTGTCCGCCCGCCTTGGGACCCTCCACTACGAATGCATCGGGCAGGTAATCATAGTTCTGCTTCCATTTTGTCGCCAGGATATTCGCCGCTCTTCCCGAAGATACAATGGGCACAAGCTTGGTAACGGAACCATTTTGCAGGTATTTTGGCAAGTCAAGCGGCAGTCCTGCACCTGAAAAGATGATATCAATGCCCTCCTCGATGGAGGTCTTTACCATTTCCGAAAAATCGGTAAGCACCGACATGATGTTCACACCCAGCACGCCGGAAGTAAGCGAACGCGCTTTCCGGATCTCGTTCCTGACGCTTTCGATATTCCTCCGTTTATAATTTTTTATTTTACTGTCGCCGGTCAGACCAATGGCTACTGTCGAAATCGTACCGATCCCACCCATGTTTGCCACGGCTGATGCCAGCCCCGACATTGATATGCCAACGCCCATGCCTCCCTGTATAATCGGAAGCTTGATCTCCAGGTCTCCAATCTTAAATGTCTTCACGATAACCTCCGCGTTTAACCTGAATATTTCATGAACGGTCGAATTCAGCACCCCCATGCAATGCTCAGGATTGTTTATAACCAAGTATTCACTAAAATTTGCAGCGAAGTTATCTGCATTGGAACATGAAGGGCAAAGATTGGTGTGTTTTGGGGCGAATTACACTGCTTTTGGGTCCGGCGGGGCGAAAATACACTGCCCACAGGAGGAGCCTACCTTGAAATCGGCATGGCAAAGGCTTTCACATCTTTGCCTTCGATCTTCTTGTCACACAGGATCACCAGCCTTTCGAGTACGTTCCTGAACTCCCGGATGTTCCCGGTCCAGTTGATCTTTTTGAATTCCGCGATGGCGTCTTTGGTGATCTCTTTTGGCGGGATGCCATATTCACCGCAGATTTGCTGGTTGAAGTGTTCTGCGAGCACCGGAATATCTTCCAGGCGGTCGTTCAATGCCGGCACATCGATCAGGATCACGCTCAGGCGGTGGTAGAGATCCTCGCGAAAATGATTCGTCGCGATCTCCTCTTTCATATTTTTATTGGTGGCCGCAAGCACCCGCACATTCACGTTGATGTCCTTGTCGCTGCCCACCCGGTTGATCTTGTTTTCCTGCAGTACCCGCAGCACCTTGGCCTGGGCCGAAAGACTCATGTCACCGATCTCGTCCAGGAAAATGGTACCCCCGTCGGCCTGCTCGAACTTTCCCTTTCGCTGCTTGATTGCCGAAGTAAACGCGCCTTTCTCATGTCCGAACAGCTCACTTTCGATCAGCTCAGAGGGGATCGCGGCACAGTTAACTTCAACGAAGGGGGCACCCGAGCGGTTGCTTTTCTCATGCAGCCAGCGTGCTACCAGTTCTTTGCCGGTGCCGTTCGGACCTGTGATCAGCACGCGTGCATCTGTGGGTGCCACACGTTCGATCATATCTTTTACCTGTTGGATGGCAGGGGATTCGCCGACCATATCGTAGGCTTTTGAGACCTTCTTTTTCAGGACCTTGTTTTCACTGGCGAGGGAGGTCTTATCGAGGGCATTCCTGATGGTGATCAGGAGCCTGTTGAGATCAAGTGGTTTCTCAATAAAGTCGTAAGCGCCCTTTTTGATGGCTTCCACGGCATTCTCCACGTTCCCGTGACCGGAGATCATGATCACCTGTACATCTTTACCGGATTCGAAGATCTTTTCCAACACTTCGATGCCGTCCATATCCGGCATTTTGATATCGCAGAGTACAACGTCGAACTCGTTTGCTGAAAACTTCTCCAGTCCCTCGGGTCCGTTCTCTGCCAGTTCCACATCGAACTTTTCATATTCGAGGATCTCCTGGAGTGCATTACGGATGCTCTTTTCGTCGTCTATAACAAGTATCTTTGACATGCTTTTTATTTTTTTCAAGCAGGGCCATGCGACTGGATGCTATTTATTTTCCAGCTACGAGCCTCGCCATCACCCCCTCTTTCAGTGCATATCGCGACTGGGTAATGGATTTCAGTCCGTAGCTGTGGTAGACAAAATTAATAAAAATAGTGGCGGGAACGATCATCTCCACGCGCACCGGTTCCATCCCGGGCATGTTCAGTCTTTCTTCTGTGGTCGAATTCAGCAGTGTATGGTGTATTTCACGGTAGAATTCCAACGCAATATTCACCGATGAGGATGTGTCGATATTGATCCCGTACCGGTATGAAGCCATGGCTGCCAGGGTATCAAAGGTTCCGGATGCCCCCACCAGCATTGTAGGCCGATACTGGTTGGCACGTTGTTTTAGCAGCTCCAGTTCCTTTGAATAATATGTTTCGATTTCTGATAC
>CAZOXI010000336.1:4132-4554 GCA_964583445.1 uncultured Bacteroidaceae bacterium
GATACCTGCTGGGGTGTGATGGGATCGGAAATGTTGAATTGTTCAATGATCCGTGCCATCCCCAGCTCGAAACTGTGTTTCCAGAGGATCCCTTCACTGTTGCAGATGATGAACTCATTGCTTCCGCCCCCGATATCGAGTATTATGGCAGTTTCATCACCGAAATCCACCGATTCCCGGATACCTCCATAGATCAGCGCTGCCTCCTCTTCGCCGTTAATAATGTGGGTTCTGAACCCAAATTTCTGTTCAATCAGATCCGCAAATTCCTGCCCGTTGTCCGCATTGCGCATGGCAGAGGTCGCATAGGCATGAATCTCGCCGGCGCCATGCGTTCTTATGGTATGCATATGTTGCTGAATGGCCGAGAACCCCCGTTCCATCGCTTCAGGGGTGAGGATGCGTTTATTGATACCTCCCTT
>CAZOXI010000337.1:0-4549 GCA_964583445.1 uncultured Bacteroidaceae bacterium
GTCAGCAGCATGGAACCTGGCCCTTTACGATGCCAATGTAAATATACTGCGCGCTACAACCGAAACCATGTCGGCAAGTCTCGGGGGCAGCGACGTGATCTCGGTATTGCCTTTCGACCATTGGTACAGGAAAGAGAATGAATTCTCCTCCAGGGTTGCCCGTAACATCCAGATCATCCTCAGGGAAGAGGCTTATTTTGATAAGGTTGCAGATCCTGCAGCGGGATCTTATTACGCAGAGAAACTCACAGAAAGTATCATTGAGCAGGCATGGCAATATTTCATGCAAGCCGAAGAAAAAGGCGGTTTTACAGATGCGTTCAGACAGGGAACCATCCAGGAAGAAGTGACTGCTTCAATGGAAAATAAACGCAAACGGGCTGCATCCCGCCGGGATTCCATCCTGGGTGTGAACCAGTATCCCGCCTTTTCAGAAATGCTTCTTGAACAAGACATCCTGATCCCGGAAAAACCCGGAGGAAATAATACCACCTTCAAACCCATTCACCCCTTCCGGGTAGCAGGAGAGATAGAGGAGCTGCGCCTGCAGACCGAAAAAAGCGCAAGGAGACCCAAAGTCTTCCTGCTGAAGTATGGAGAACCTGCCTGGCGGTCAGCACGTGCCATGTTTGCAGGAAACTTTTTCGCCTGTGCCGGCTATGAGATCATCGATAACCTGGGGTATGACCAGATTGAAAAGGGAATCGCTGATGCAGAAAAGACAGCTGCAGACATTGTGGTGCTTTGCAGCGCAGATGCGACATACGGGGAAACTGCTCCTGTTGCCTTTGATGCCCTGCATGAAAACGCGGAGATTGTGATTGCAGGATATCCGCAGGATGACGTGGCAGCGCTTGCAGAAAAAGGAATCACACATTTTATACATGTAAAAAGCAACCTGCTGGATGAACTCAGAAAATTCCAGGAGCTGCTGAATATAAATGAATGATACGATTGCGGCAGTAAGCGCCCGGAATTAAAAGGTAACAGCGCGACATTGCCGTTAAACCAAAAAAATATGAAACCTGATTTTTCAAAGACCAATATAAAGCAACCGTTGCAAAACGGGACCCGTCCATCCGGAACAGGCAAGACCTGGACAACCCCGGAGCACATCGATATCAAACCTTATTATTCCGCATCCGACCTGCAGGGAATGGAACACCTGGAGTATGCTGCGGGACTCCCTCCCTTCCTGCGCGGACCCTATTCTGCAATGTTTGCCATGCGTCCCTGGACCATCAGGCAATATGCAGGTTTTTCCACAGCCGAGGAATCCAATGCTTTTTATCGCAGGAACCTGGCTGCCGGTCAGAAAGGACTTTCCATTGCCTTTGACCTGGCCACCCACAGGGGATATGATTCAGATCACGAACGCGTGGTCGGCGATGTGGGCAAAGCAGGTGTGGCAGTGGATTCGATTCTCGACATGGAAATCCTGTTCGATGAGATCCCGCTCAATGAAATGTCGGTGTCCATGACCATGAACGGAGCCGTGCTGCCCATTATGGCGTTCTATATTGTTGCCGGGCTGGAACAGGGAGCGAAACTGGATGAACTTACAGGCACCATTCAGAATGATATTTTGAAAGAATTCATGGTGCGGAATACGTATATCTATCCGCCCAAAATGTCCATGAAGATCATTGCCGACATTTTCGAATATACTTCCAAAAATATGCCTCGTTTCAACAGTATCAGCGTCTCCGGTTACCATATGCAGGAAGCCGGTGCCACAGCAGATATCGAGATGGCTTACACCCTGGCCGACGGGCTTGAGTATTTGCGGGCAGGCATTGATGCAGGGATCGACATTGATAAGTTCGCACCCCGGATCTCATTTTTCTGGGCCATCGGCATGAACCATTTCATGGAAATTGCGAAAATGCGGGCGGCCAGGATGCTCTGGGCAAAGATTGTGAAACAATTCAACCCGAAAAACCCAAAATCCATGGCACTGCGGACCCATTCCCAGACATCAGGATGGAGTCTCACCGAACAGGATCCATTTAATAACGTGGCGCGCACCTGTATTGAAGCCACAGCGGCGGCCCTCGGGCATACCCAATCGCTGCATACCAACGCGCTGGATGAGGCCATTGCACTGCCCACAGATTTTTCAGCACGTATCGCCAGGAATACCCAGATCTATCTCCAGGAAGAGACCAATATTTGCAAATCAGTAGATCCCTGGGCCGGTTCTTACTACGTGGAATCCCTCACGCATGAAATCGCGCAACGTGCGTGGGAACACATTGAAGAGATCGAGAAGTTAGGTGGAATGGCCAGGGCCATCGAAACCGGCATCCCCAAGATGCGTATCGAAGAAGCTGCAGCAAGAAAACAGGCCAGGATCGACAGCAGGAAAGATACCATTGTGGGTGTCAATAAATACAGGCTGGAAAAAGAGGATCCCATCGATATCTTAACGGTAGACAATACAGCAGTCCGCAAATCCCAGATCGCCAGGCTGAAAAAGCTAAAAGAAAACAGGAACGACGCGGAGGTCGAAGTCGCGCTGAAAGCAATCACCGAAGCGGCCAGGACCGGGAAGGGCAACCTCCTCGAATTGTCGGTGGAAGCAGCAAAAAAGCGTGCTTCACTTGGCGAGATCTCTTCTGCAATCGAAGAGGTGAGTGGTAGGTACAAAGCCGTGATCCGGTCGATTTCCGGTATCTACTCTTCCGAATCAAAAAACGACCAGACCTTCGAAGAGGCGAGGGCGCTGGCGAAGGAATTTGCCAAAAAGCAGGGGCGTCAGCCGCGTATCATGATTGCCAAGATGGGTCAGGACGGACACGATCGCGGTGCCAAGGTCGTATCTACAGGTTATGCCGACATCGGGTTCGACGTGGACATTGGTCCGCTGTTCCAGACCCCCGCCGAAGCAGCCAGGCAGGCCGTGGAAAATGACGTACATGTACTGGGGGTATCATCACTGGCAGCAGGACACAAGACCCTGATCCCCGCGGTACTGAAAGAACTGAAAAAGCAGGGACGTGAAGACATCATGGTCATCGCCGGGGGTGTGATCCCTGCGCAGGATTACGAATTCCTGTATAATGAAGGCGTCGTGGCGATCTTCGGTCCGGGCAGCCCGGTAACCGCTGCCGGGAAGAAGATCCTGGAGATACTGCTGGAGAGTTACGCGTAAGGTCCCCTATTAACAGGTACGGAAGAGAAAACGCGAGACCCAGGGCATCAGGTAATCTTATATGCGATTTTAATCTTGTAATTGGATGTACAGCCGTTATTCGACTCCCGGGATGGGTTGAAGCTCTTCAGCCTCTTCACCAGCCACGGCCATGATGATCTTTGCCAGGTCCTCGTTTTTGGGGATCAGGCTGCTGCTCCACATACTGATCATACATTTGCCTTCCGTTTTGGTCAGGTAGTAAATGTTACGCGACGGAAGTTCTGGCATCATCGCAGGAATATAAAACTGCTGTATGGCAACAGCCGAATTTCCGTCAGGACCGATCTTCAATGGATTTTCATCCATAAAAAGAAAATCAACTTCAGGTCCTTCGGACATCACGTCCCATAATTTCATGGCAGCTTCCTTGTCCCAGAATTCTGCAGGATCCGAGCCACAGATGAGGGCGTCTTCGGCGATAAACGTTCGCATGGAGTCCACATCCTGGGTGGTCATAACTTCCGTGAACCTGTTTAGCATTTCCTGTGCAGCGGCATTTTCTGATTCAAGATCCACGGGGGCAGGGTTCTGCTGACAACCGGTAAAGAGCAATCCTGCGAGGGTGAAAAGTAACAATGCGTTTTTCATGTCAGGAATTTTAAATTAAGTAAAAATTTATACTGAAATTCAACAAGTTACGACAATTTAAACCACAAAGTCAAACGGTATCGTGCCAGCATTAGACAGTATCGTCCCAAAAAACAAACGTTATCGTTATAGTAATTGCCATAATCCAGGCATGTTCACTCCCTCTGACCGGTGAATGTGACACTTAGTAATTCCATCAGTAGCGGGCCAAACCAGCTGGTATTGTCGCCTGTAAGCACTGAACCTGCATTCGTGGCCAGTGAAAACGTCACCTCTGTGTCCGGGAAGTAGATCATTTCGCATCGATAGCCCACATACGATCCGCTGTGGCCATAGCCTTCACCATACGTCCTGGACTCACCGATATAATGACCGATTCCCAATCCGCGGGTATAGTCCTCACTCACCTCGATCTCATCGGTCAGCATGAGTTCCAGTGTGGGGTGCTTCAGGAGTGTACCCTCCATGAGTTCCTTCAGAAAAATCGCATTTTCATAGGGATTTGCTATCACGCCACCCTGTCCCATGGAAAGGATCATATCATTTTTTTCGATATCTGTTACGTTTGTAAGTTGTCTGGGATGAATTTCTGCATAGGCATTCGCCAGGTTCTCGATGTCCGGATAATTGGCGGATGACCGGTAATAGGTATTTGTGAAACCCAGGGGCGCAGATATCTCCTGCTCGAAATAGTCACCAAGGGACATGCCGCTGGCTGCTTCAACGATCATTCCCAGCAGGGCATACCCGGTATTTGAATAGCGA
>CAZOXI010000338.1:0-4534 GCA_964583445.1 uncultured Bacteroidaceae bacterium
TAGCCGGTTTTGGAGGACAGGGCGTACTTTCTATGGGCAAGATCCTTGCATATTCAGGGATTATGCAGGAACAGGAAGTTAGCTGGATGCCCTCATACGGACCAGAAATGCGCGGTGGGACTGCCAATGTGACCGTTATCCTCAGTGATGAACGGGTAAGTTCTCCGGTGTTGCATAGTTATGACACAGCCATTATTCTCAATCAGCAATCGCTCGATAAATTCGAAGAGACTGTTAAGCCGGGAGGGTTGTTGCTGTATGATCCAAACGGGATTACCAGGCATCCCAAACGGGAGGATATCCGCATTTTCAAGGTCGAAGCCGCTGCTGAGGCTGCCGCAATGAAGTCGCCCAAAACCTTTAATATGATCGTCCTGGGGGCCTACCTGAAGGTCAACCCGATCGTGGAACTGGAAAACGTGATCAAAGGTCTTGAAAAGTCCCTTCCTGAACGACATCACCACATGATCCCTGCCAATAAAAAAGCCATTCACCGGGGACTGGAGATTGTTACAGAGGCGAAGCTCCAGGCTTGATCAAGGTCAGCATTACTCCTCGTAAAAATGCATATCTTTTATGTAGGTATAGGTTTTTGGTGGTAGAAAATAACGAACGTCCTTCCCATCCCTGATCGCTTTCCTTATAAAGCTCGATGAAATCTCCATAAAAGGTGCATCCACGATGGTGATGTTCTTTTGTTCCCCGAAATTTTTAAGGTCAGTACCGGGCCTCGGGTATACATACCGGTGGTATTGCTTTTCCAGGAGATCTGCATTTTTCCATCGGTGGAAGTTTTGCAATCCATCGGCTCCCATGATCATTACAAATTCCCTGCCGGGTTGTTTTTCCGACAGGTAGGTGAGGGTATCGATCGTATACGATGGCTTGGGCATTCTGAATTCAATATCCGAGACATCGAACCGGTCGTCTCCTTCAATAGCCAGGAGCGTCATTTCCAGTCTGAAGGATTCAGGCAGCAGTGTTTTCTTCTTCTTCAGCGGATTTTGCGGGCTCACCACAAACCAAAGCTCTTGCAGGTCGGAGAATTCAATCATGTAGTTGGCAATGGCCAGGTGACCGATATGCACTGGATTAAATGAGCCGAAGAATAATCCGGTTTTGATCATGAGGTGAAGTTAAGAAAATCTTTAACGCGTAGTTCTGCCTCAGCCAATGTTGCTGCGAGGTTGTCGTTGATGATCACGAGATCGAATTGCTCTGCATAGGTCATTTCATGCGCTGCCTTGCTGAGGCGCTTTTGCAATTGCGCTTCTGAATCTGTTCCACGGGCCCTTAGCCGTTTTTCCATGACTTCAATGGAGGGTGGTTTGACGAAGATGGCGAGCGCAGCATCCCCGAATTTTTTTTTCAGGTTCAAGCCGCCCACCACGTCGATATCAAAGATTACATTTTTTCCTGCACTCCTGATACGGGCCACTTCAGACCGAAGGGTTCCATAGAACTGGTTGGTATACACTTCTTCCCATTCGAGGAATGCGTCTTCCCTGACTTTTTTCTGAAAATCTTCCGGATCCATGAAATAATAGTCCACACCATCCTTTTCATTGCTACGTGGTTCCCTTGATGTTGCTGAAATGCTGAACTCAAGCCCCAGGCCAAGCGAAAGCAGGTGGCGGACGATTGTGGTTTTACCAGAACCTGAGGGTGCAGATAAGATGACCAGTTTTCCTTGCATGGCTGAGAGGTATATGGTTACAAAACGTTGAGGAGCTGCTCTTTGATCTTTTCCAGTTCATCCTTCATTTCCACCACGATCCGCTGGATCTCGCTGTGGTTGGCCTTGGATCCAAGGGTATTGATCTCACGTCCGATCTCCTGGCTGATAAAACCCAGCTTTTTGCCATTGGGACTTCCTTTTTCAAGAATCTCGATAAAATAGTCCAGGTGGTTCTTTAAGCGCACTTTTTCTTCATTGATATCGAGTTTTTCAAGGTAATAGAGCAGCTCCTGCTCAAAACGGTTCTGGTCGATATCTTCACTGAGCCTGAGTTCCTCCAGGTTGATCATAAATCGCTGTTTCAGTTTTTCGATCCGGTCCGATTCGAATGGCTCTATCTCAATCAGTTTTCTGCTGATGTTGCCAATACATTCTGAAAGATCTTTTTCCAGCGCAGCCCCTTCCTGGATGCGGAATTGATCGACCTCGCTGATCGCGCTCATGAGTGCACCCTTCACCAACTTCCACTCTTCTTCCACGAGTTCTGCCCTGTCTGAAGTGACTGTATCCGGGAGCCGCATGACGGCTGAGAGCAGGTCGGTTGGTTCGATCCGGTGCTCCGCTGTAACCTCTTTCATCTGACGAAGATAATCTTTGATCACCATTGTATTGATGGTTGCTGCAGCTCCTTCAATTACCTCGTAATGGAAATTACATTCGACCTTGCCTCGTTCCAGGTGTCTTGAAAGCAATTGCCGAATCTCTATGTCTTTTTCCTTGTAAATGGCAGGAAGTCTTGTATTTGTATCTATTTGTTTGCTGTTCAGTGATTTGATCTCGATTGTTAATTTCCTGGCAGGAAGCACGCAATCTGCTTTCCCGAAACCGGTCATGGATTTGAGCATCTGAATGTATTGTTAAAATTTGCGTAAAGTTAGTAAAATGGCGGAAAGGGCGTTTTGCTCCCAGGAGTGCTATTTTTCAACAGGGATGGTAAACCTGAAGGTACTGCCCTTGCCCGGTGTGCTTTCCACTTCAATGGTTCCTCCGTTCTTCTCCACGAACTCTTTACAAATGATGAGTCCAAGCCCGGTGCCTTTTTCTCCCTGTGTACCCTGGGTCTTGAACTTGTCCTCGATTTTGAACAGTCTTTCCTGGTCTTCGGGTGCAATGCCCACACCCTCGTCCCTGACTTCAACGATCACGTGTTCTTTGTTCATGAAACTGTTGATTTCAATTTTTTTACCTGGAGGTGTAAACTTGATGGCGTTGTTGACCAGGTTCCTGAAAACGGTGCTGATCATCTCCCTGTCGGCGATGGCACACAATTCCTGGTCGGTATTGTTCTCAATTATGATGTTTTTCTTTTCGGCAGCAAGTTTGAGAATATTGATATTGGTTTCAATGATCCTGGAGAGGTTGAATTTTACCTCTTCCCTCGAGATATTGCCGCGTTGTGTTTTTGACCAGGTCAGGAGATTTTCCAGCAATTCGTATATGTGCTTGTTGGTCTGATGGATTTTTTTTATCCCGAACCTGATGTCATCGGGATCGGTACCCTCAAAATTGTTCGCCATCAGTTCGCTGATTGAGAGCACACTGCTAAACGGATTTTTAAGGTCATGGGAAATGATGGAAAAGAATTTATCTTTGGTGGCGTTGAGCTCTTTCAGGTTATGCTCCGAAACCTGTAGTTGTTGATGTGCGATCTTGATCTGCTCATACTGCTCCTGCAGCAGTTTGTTGGTTCGCTGGTTCAGCAGGTACCTGTAAATAAAAATGACGATGCTCATGATCACCATTGCGATGAGTAACATGAACCAATAGGAACGCCAGAAGGGTGGAGTAATCGTGATTTTCAATTGTGCGGGCCTGGCACTCAGGAATCCGTCGGAATTAATGGCATCCGCTTCAAAAATGTAGCTTCCCGGTTTCATGTTTGCATAGGTAACATAGTTTCGGTTGCCTGCAGTAATCCAGTGCTCCTCAAGATTTCCTAATCTGTACCGGTAGTTGAGTTTCTCAGGAATATGGTGATTGAGTGCTGCAAATTCAATGGAAAAGAAACGCTGGTTATAATCCAGTCGTATCTCGTCGAGATAGGTCACATGCCTGGGCAGGTAAAAATTCTCAGCTGATTCGATCAATCCCTTCTGCAGTTCGGAAGTGTCCGTCAGCATTCCTTTCCTGATGACGCGGACATCCTTGCCCATAATTTCCAACCTGCTGATAATCAGTTCAGCATTATTTTCCACAGGTACGATTTTTTCCGGATTGATGATACTCAGCCCGTAGATTCCGCCGGCATAGAGCTGGCCTGAGCTTCCAATAAAAAACGCACCACCATTGAATTCATTGCTTTGTAACCCGTCTCTGACATCGAAATTCTTGAATCTGAATTCTGTGAGGTCCAGCCTGGAAATCCCTTTGTTGGTGGTCATCCACAGGCGATTGTTCCGATCCGGCATGATGCCGTATACTACCTCATTGGGAAGGCCCTCCTCAATACCATACATCTTAAATTTTCCGGTCGCAGGATTGAAGAGGTTCAGGCCACTGTTGGTACCTATCCACAAATACCCTTTGGTATCTTCATATATGTCAAATACAATGTCATCGGATATGCTTGCCGGGGCATCCGGATCGAACTGGTATCGGATGAATCTGCCACTTTTCGTATCCATCATATTTAAACCACCGCCATACGTTCCCACCCATAGGAATCCCCTTTTGTCCATATAAAGGGCCGAATAAACAAAATTATTGGAAAGGGATCTGTTATCTTCGGGATCGTGCAGGTATCTTTTACCTAGATCGAGCGATTTGTGCAAAAAAAGATAAAAGATAGCTTGTTTA
>CAZOXI010000339.1:0-4533 GCA_964583445.1 uncultured Bacteroidaceae bacterium
ACCAAGTGAAATGAAAAGGGACAGTGAATTTATGAATCGCTCAATTTAGGTATTAATAAAATGAGTAAGGTAATTCTAATAACAGGTGCAAGTTCGGGTATGGGAAAATCCGCAGCCAATATTTTGCATAAGCAAGGACACAAGGTTTATGGTGCAGCCAGACGTACAGAAAGAATGAAAGACCTTGAAGATCAAGGAATGGGAGTCGTATCATTAGATTTAACTAATGATGCCTCCATAGTTAAAGCGGTAGATACAGTCCTGGAAAAGGAAGGGCGTATTGATGTATTGATTAATAATGCCGGGTACGGATCTTATGGCTCAGTTGAAGAAGTGACCATGGAAGAAGCTAAAAGGCAGTTTGATGTCAATATATTTGGATTGGCCCGAATTACCCAACTGATTATTCCAAAAATGCGAGAGCAAAAATCAGGTCGTATTGTAAATATTTCTTCAATGGGCGGGAAAATTTACACACCCTTTGGAGCATGGTACCATGCCACCAAATTCGCATTAGAAGGATGGAGCGATTGCTTGCGTCTTGAACTCAAACAATTTGGAATTGATGTTGTTGTAGTTGAGCCAGGAGGAATACAAACCGAATGGGGTGATATTGCCATGGACAATCTTGTGAAAGTTTCAGGTGATGGTCCTTACGCTGATTTTGGAAAGAAACTCATTGAAGGAAACGAAAAAATGAAATCTAAATTAACTCCTGTTGATGTTTTAGGTGAAGAAATAGCTAAAGCAGCCACGGTAGATAAGCCTAAAACGAGATATCTTAAGGGATTTATGGCAAAACCAATGGTTCGTATGCGTAAATGGGTGAGCGATAAAACCTTTGATAAATTGATAATTAGTCAATTAAAATAGATTTTTGTCTTTTTGCTAACTTTGTCATATGTCAAACACTTTTATTATAGATTCAATCAGTCAGGCTCTCCAATCCTTGGGTTTAGCCAAACCAAAACATCCTTTGGTGTCGGTTGTGCATGGCAGAGACATTAAATCCATTTCAGATTTTCAAAATGTTAAGGTAGTAAACAATCTTTATCAGGTTACGCTTAAGCAGACAGGGTGTGGTACACTATTGTATGGTAAGAACTCCTATGATTATCAGCAGGGAACACTGGTTTTTACTGCCCCGGGTCAGGTAACCCAATTTGATGGTGATATGCAGTCCGAGTCTGAAAATATTGAAGGTTGGACATTGGCTTTTCATCCTGATTTGATACGGAAATCCAGCTTGGCTGATAAAATGAGCCGATACACCTTTTTTAGCTATGATATCAGCGAAGCTTTACATCTTTCGGATGACGAAAGAAATACCGTTGAAGATCTTTTAGATAAAATAATTAAAGAATATAGCCAAAATTTAGATCAGCATAGTCAAAACCTGATCATTTCAACTATTGAATTATTTTTAGATTATTGTGTCAGGTTTTATGACAGACAGTTCTACACACGGACTAATCTTAACAGCGACATTGTATCAAGGTTTGAGAAGTTGCTCATTTCATATTACCAAGGAAAAAAAGGAGCTGAAATCGGTCTGTTGAGTGTTAAATATTGTTCAGAAAAACTTAATTTATCCTCCAATTATTTAAGTGATATGCTTAAAAGGGAGACGGGTAAAACGGCACAAGAGCACATTCATCTGCACATAATAGAGAAAGCAAAAAACAACCTTCTTAATACTACGGATTCAGTAAGTGAAATTGGATATGCTTTAGGATTTGAGTATCCCCAACATTTCAGCAATTTATTCAGGTCAAAAACTGGCTACAGTCCACGGGAATATAGAAATATGAATTAAAATTATAATTATTGTGCTTAGTGGTTAACAGCAATAGCGGTTTGGGAATTGACTCGAACCGCTTTTATTTTTAGTTAATTATAATGCCAGCGGAAAAATTGGGGCATTAAAATCCGCAACTGCTCTATACTATGCCTTACGTACTATTGAAAACTATCGAACCAATTACTCGGACGATGTCCTCGTGAGCTCGTCCTCCTTCGTCGTCCTCGGTTCTTACATCAAAGTCCTTGAGTGGATATATCAAAATTCCAATGACTTGCAAAATTGAAAAACAAAAAAAAGACGACAGCATTTCTACTCTCGTCTTTAATCCATTTGAGGCTGCATCAGGAACCCTAACGCCTAACCGCCTAATACCTCACGCCTCTTTCGTACCCGGAGCCGGGGTCGAACCGGCACAGCCTTGCGGCCACTGGTGTTTGAGACCAGCGCGTCTACCAATTCCGCCATCCGGGCATATTGATTTGTAGACTTTAAAAAATATTTCAATTCAATGTTCCAACAACAGGCCCTTTAACACAGGATGGCGGAATTGGCCATCCCTGCAGCCTGGCCCCTCCCTAAATTGCTCCACCGGAGCAATTATCAACGGTCGGTCCTGCCATCCGGGCATATCTGTCTGTAGACTTCAGGATTGCGAAGATAGTACAATTTCATATTTATGACAAACAATAATCGGCAAGGAATACCCACCAGTCAAGTTGTAATCTGAGCATAGATGCCGGCCATTCAATTAGTATACCGTGCTTCGACACCGCAAACCACTCGACAATCTGCCGCCAAAACGACGGTGATACGAAATGATATCACAGGTTGTTCAGCATATCCCTTTCTACAGTATACATGTTCTTTAATATCTGAAAAGCCCGTCTACATTTTTATTTTTGTTACATACCAAATAACAGCAGGATCATGGATAAAAAGTATACAGAAAAAACGCAGGAGGTGCTCAGCCGGCTGGGCATCAATACAACCAACAGCGGAGTAACAACGGGAACCGAATGGTTCAAGACCAGTGGCGATGAAACCGTTTCGGTATCTCCCATTGAAGGACAACCGATTGCAAGTGTGATCAATGGATCGGCAGAGGACCTGGAGCAGGTAATTACCAAGGCAGGTGAGGCTTTCAAGAAGTGGAGGCAGGTTCCGGCACCGCAGCGTGGTGAGATCGTCAGGCAGATCGGACTGGCATTACGAGAATACAAGGAAGACCTGGGATACCTGGTTTCCCTCGAAATGGGCAAGATCTACCAGGAAGGACTGGGCGAAGTACAGGAGATGATCGATATCTGTGATTTTGCCGTGGGACAATCCCGCCAGCTCTATGGTTTCACAATGCAGTCGGAACGGCCGAGCCACCGTATGTACGACCAGTACCACCCGCTGGGGATCGTCGGGGTGGTGAGTGCCTTCAACTTCCCCGTCGCCGTGTGGGCATGGAATACCATGATCGCTGCAGTGGCCGGGGATACGGTCATCTGGAAACCGAGTTCCAAAACACCACTTACCGCTATCGCCTGTCAGAATATCATCCGGGATGTACTCAGAAAAAACGATGTTCCTGAAGGCGTATTTAACCTCATTATAGCCAAATCATCCGTGGTCGGTGACAATTTTGCCGCAGATAAACGGATATCCCTGATTTCCGTCACAGGTTCAACGGCAGTGGGCAAGCGCGTTTCCGGGATCGTAGGCAAGCGACTGGGGAATACAATCATGGAACTGGGAGGCAACAATGCTGTGATCATCTCCCCTGAGGCCGATATGGAATTGGCCATACCGGCGATCGTCTTTGGTGCTGTGGGCACAACCGGACAAAGATGTACTTCCACGCGCAGGGTTATCATCCACGAGTCGGTTTACGGGTCGGTCAAAGAACGACTGGTAAATGCTTATAAACAGTTGGATGGGAAAATTGGGAATCCGCTGGATCAACAATACCTGGTGGGCCCGATGATCGACCAGGTGGGGGTGAATGATTTTGTGGATGCCCAGGAAGAAGTCAGAAAAGCAGGGGGGAAGATCATTTTTGGTGGACAGGTACTCGAAGGAAAAGGTTTTGAATCAGGAAACTTTGTGATGCCGGCCATTGCAGAGGCTGAAAATCATTTTGAGATCGTCCAGCATGAGACATTTGCTCCCTTGCTCTACCTGATCAAATATACAGGCTCAGTAGAAAATGCCATTGCCCTGAATAACGATGTGCCCCAGGGATTGTCATCTGCGATTTTTACGCTGAATATGAGAGAAGCAGAGGCCTTCCTCTCCGGGACCGGTTCCGACTGCGGGATTGCCAACGTGAACATTGGCACCTCGGGGGCAGAAATCGGTGGTGCATTCGGTGGTGAAAAAGAGACCGGTGGCGGACGTGAGTCGGGTTCGGATGCATGGAAAGCCTATATGCGCCGGCAGACCAACACCATCAATTACAGCAAGGAACTGCCACTGGCACAAGGGATCAAATTCGACCTGTAGGGAAGGATATCAGATTGCTTTAAACAGCACTTTAGAGCCGATCATGACTTTGGCAGCCTGGATGATACTTTCCTTGTCCATGCCACATTCCTTGTAGAGTTCCTTGATAGTACCATGATCGATGAACCGGTCGGGGATCCCGATGCGCCGGATCTCTACGGTAATTCCTTTTTCAGAAACAAACTCCAGGATGGCGCTTCCCATACCGCCATTTACAGATCCGTCTTCAACGGTAATGA
>CAZOXI010000340.1:0-4532 GCA_964583445.1 uncultured Bacteroidaceae bacterium
AGCTCTGCAACTATTTCCGGATGTGCAGCAGCGACATCTTTTCCCTCTGAAGGATCATCGGCTAAATTGAATAACTCTTTCTTTCCATCAGCAGCATGAAAGATTAATTTCCAGTTGCCTTCTGTGATTGCGTAGTCACCCCTGTTTGAATGATTGATCAGGGGCAATCTTTCATGTTTTGGTTTTGGTTTTAACAACACATTGGCAAAGCTGTAACTATCCACACCTCCATCTGCCGGCAATTCGGCGCCAATGATTTCAGCAAAAGTTGCGAGCAGGTCCACCTGACCAACAATCCCATCCCAGGTTCGGCCGGGGCTCTGTATGCCATTTGGCCATTGCACGATAAACGGAACACGATGTCCGCCCTCATAGATCGATCGTTTGCCTTCCCTGTAAATGTAATTGCTGTGGTGTCCAAATTCAACTATTCTTTCCCTCCAGGAATTTTCCGGTCCATTATCGCTGCTGAAAACAACGAGGGTATTTTGATCCAGGCCGGATTTCTCCAGGTAATCAAGGATTTGTCCGACATGATGGTCCGTTTCTATCACAAATTCACCATAGGCTCCGGCCTCGCCCTGACCATGAAATTCCGGTAACGGGCAAACCGGATAGTGTGGAGAGGTATACGCCAGGTAGAGAAAGAAAGGATTACCATTCTCAGCAGCTACCTTTTGTTCATCCATCCACGCAATAGCCTTTTCTGTGAAGCGGGTCAGGCATAAGCTATCTGCAAAATCCAGCGCCACCTCCATACCTCTTCTATTTAACAGCACTTCGGTTGCTTCCGGATTTTCCTGGTATGGTGGCTTGATCCGGTAATCCACATGTCGTGCATTTGGCTTTTTCGCAGTAAAAAATGTAGGTGGCACTTTTGCATAGCGACCCTCGAACCAGGCAAGCACTCCGTAGTTCAATGAAGCCGGAATGCCATAAAAATATTCAAATCCTTTGTCCAGCGGCATATCCAGGACAGGTTTGGTCCAGTCTCGATCTTGGGCGGTGCCGGGAAAATCCATGCCCAGATGCCACTTCCCAACCATCCCGGTATGGTATCCATTATCACGCAACATCGAGGCCAGCGTCATCCGGTCATCGGTGATCAGGCACTCCGCTTCTGCTCCGAGTACCCCCCGTTTTTTCACGGTCCGCCAACAATAGCGACCGGTGAGCAAACTATAGCGTGAAGGCGTACAAACGGCATCAGCACTATGCGCATTTGTAAACAGAATACCCTCTTCAGCCATGCGGTCCAGGTTAGGTGTTTCAAATTTTGCTTCCGGATTCAACAGGCTCATATCTCCAAATCCCTGGTCATCTGTGTAAATAACAATAATGTTAGGTTTTTCCGGCACATCCTTCTTACAGGACTGCAGCAACGCAGGGGTGACCATGAGGCCAATCAACAGGTATTTAGATAAAGTCTTCATAATAAACCTCTATACATTTACTTCGCTATGGTTGAACCTACATCACTTAAATCAATGGGTGCTATTCCCAGCTTTCCAGCAGGTGAGCCAGGCATAAAGCGAAAAATCTTCTGCTCAAATGCTGCTTCATCAAACATAGGATCTGTGTGCAATAAACCAGTTTCAGCATCTCCTCTGCGATCTGCCGGAAAAAGGTCTTTATCTTTTTCCACGTCGGCAAGAGCACTACCGCCAAATACAATAGAATTCGAGATCCGTTTAAACTCATCAAATATGAATTGATCTTCCTTTACCAGTTTACCATAGTTCTCCTGCGTGCAATAGAATATGATATTGTCAAGCTCATGCTCATACCATTTTTTATTTGTCATTCTAACACAATTAATGGCGAAATTATTCCGGTATTCTGCCGGTCCTTTCATTACAAACATCATACTGGTGCGCAGGCCAACATTGTTGACAATTTTAGTGTAAGCAGAGTGGTCATCAAGCCGAATAAACCCACGATCACCGCTTATGTCATGCAGGAAATTTCGCTCTGCAAGGTTATTAAGGCCCATACCTGAAAAATAGATAGCGTTTCCATCGTGCAAGACTTTCATCACATCGTAGATTTCATTATCAGTGATCCGGTTTTCACGGGCATGAAAAAAGGGTTCCAGGTGGTCGATAGTCAGTGTCGTTTCGGGTGTAAGCTCCATATTCAAAGTTGCCTCAACCTCATCCATCCTGAGGCTGCTTACCCATTCACGCCTGTTCCTGAGCAAGCCTTCCAGTGTAAAAAACTTCGGCCTGCAACCACTGATTACGATGGCAGTATAACCCAGGTCGTGGATAGTGTTGTGGCTAATGAGGTTATGTCCGCTTTGAGCAACGAAAATACCTGGTGAGTGGGTATAGATCGAACCTACATGATGAATATAGTTATTCGTTATTGTGTTGTTTTTATTCTCATCCCTGGTGCCCGGAGCATAGCCACTAAGCAGGATTCCGGTCCCTCCCAGGCGAGCCAGGATATTATCTGAAACAGTTATACGCTGGCAATGCATATCCAAACGAACTCCGGTTCCGCTGCTGGACTCAAACACACATTTGGATACTGAACAATCTTCAGCATGCCGGAAACGCAGAATCGCATTGCCCTTGTCATACATATCCCAGTCGTGCTGGATCCCTTTGTCATCTACCTGCCAGGTATCCCTCAAACCATGCCTGAATGTCAATCCTTCGAAATTGATGAAACTGATCGCATCACTATCCTCAATTCCTTCCACCCGAATGAATTCCTGCAGGTAAGGTGCTCTTATATCAGCTGTAGCAATATCTCCTTCCGGCCAGTAATAAACGACGCCTTTTTCACTGTTGAACACCCACTCTCCCGGTTCATCCAGGTACTCTATCGCATTTTCAACATAATAGTGATCATCCGGCATTGGCGTGTAAGTTGGATCAATTGCAAAATGTGCAATCTTATTCTCTGTGTCAATCTTCTCCAGAGGAAGGAGGTTAATCAACCATTTATTTCTTGGACTGATCAGAATCTCAATATCTGAAGGATTTGACCAGCTTTTAATATCATCACCTGCGTATTTTAATTCCCTGCTGAAAACGAGAGGCTTTCCATCCCAGTCTTTTATCCTGAATTTCTTTGGCTGAACATTATTAAGGTCCGGAACGTGATCATCAGACACCTCTAATCGACCCGACCGTGAGCGGGACAGTAACCTGTTTCCATCGTATAGTGATGTAATCTGCCACCTGCCTTTAAGATCCTCAGGGATACGTGCAGTGTATAATTTCCCACTTGCAGCTTCTGGCAGACCTTCAGGATCATATGCACTTGGCTCCCAATAAGTTAACTTCTTTCCTCCGGTAAAAACCGGTTGCTCCCCTGGATATGCTTTGTAGGTAATTGGAAAAGAAGCTGTTCCTGCATCTTCAACAGCGTAAACGACGGTCTCTGATAATTCATACTCTCCTTCACGGATAAGCACACTTACCGGCCCATTCAATCCTTCATCTATCATCTTTCTCACAGCAATTCTTGCACCTTCAAGTGTTGCAAGAGGCCCATTGCTACCATCACTATTCGCCTGTTCAAGGGATCCTGACCAGGCGTCGTTACCATCTGGTGACACATACAATACAGTTTCTTTGGTATTGCATGCAGCCAGGACATGAAGGAGGAAAACTCCGATTAAAATATACTTACTTATTTTCATATCAACATTCATTCAGAGGGGTTTACTCAATAATGCACTTCGCCTGAAGAGTTCACAAGTATATATTTTAGTTATAGTATTAATTTACGATATGTTATGAACTTCGTTTATTCTCAAGGTGATTAGTTGCCTCACATCATAATATTATTATAAATGGTGTTCGGCGAACCCTCATCTTAGTATCTGATCGCTCTGTTCTATATATACATCTCCTTTTGTCTTTGTACCGCTGAAAAATCTATGCTCAATGATGAGGGTTTCATTTGTGTTGAATTATTTTATCGGGGAAATGGTAAAAATGATGTGTAGCTTTTTCATAGTCTCAGTTAATTCGTTTATAAATCAATGTTTGCTGGTGCTTCTGTTCACTGTACTTTACAAATGTTTAAAAAGCTAAACAGAAAACCTGCTCAACAGGATTTCGGCGCTTAATCATTACTCATCCATGCAATCGTTTTGTCCTCTCCTTCTCCTTGATAAACAGCAAGTCTTTTGGATGCAGTAATTCCGAGTTTGAATGAACCCGATCCGGAAACTGATGGAGTCTCATAAATTTTCAGCTTCGGACGGCCGCATCTTTCACGATAGACCTGCAACTGTCCGTTTTCAAAAATAGCATAAAAATGGAATGGGTTTGGATTAGGATCGGGGTTCCATTTTGGTCTGTCGGCTTTCCCTGGCGTATTGAAATCCCCACCAATGAGCTTAAGGGTTCCATCATCATCCAGAGCGAGTGCACATTCAAGCCGCGGGAGTTCAATCTTCTCTCCATCCCTTATCATCTCACCTTCCTCCATGACAACAGCATGGATCTCATCCTTCCAATCATCAACAGTAAGGGGATCAGCATCACCTACCTGGATGTTGATTTCCCTTG
>CAZOXI010000341.1:0-4524 GCA_964583445.1 uncultured Bacteroidaceae bacterium
CTTTACAAGGCTGACAGTACATCCACCGAATCCGGCACCGGTCATGCGACTTCCGATCGTACCCGGGATCTTCCGGGCTTCATCCACAAGAGTGTCCAGCTCTTCTCCAGTCACTTCATAATCATCGCGCAGGGAATCATGAGACTGGTTCATCAGTTTCCCGAATTCTTCAATATCACCTGAATTCAGTGCAGAAATAGCACGTAATGTGCGGTCATTCTCAGAAATGACGTGGTGCGCCCTTCGCCTTACGACCTCATCGGTGATGTTAGAAGAAAGTTCCTTGAATTCATCCAGCGACAACCTGCTGAGATTCGGAATGGGTTTGACCTTGCTGATCTCTTCGACTGCCGTTTCACATTCCGATCTTCTTTCGTTATACTTTGAATCTGCAAGCCCGCGTCGCTTATTGGTGTTGGAGATCACGATCTTGATCCCTTCCAGTACCAGGGGCACTTTTTCGTAGTCAAGAGTCTCGCAATTCAGGAACAGCGCATGGTCTTTGGCGCCCATGCCACTGGCGAACTGGTCCATGATGCCGCAGTTGACTCCGACAAATTTATTCTCGGCATTCTGACCGATCTTTACCAGGTCCATCTTTTCGATACCAAAACCGCACAGGTCATTCAATGCAGTGCCTGTCACCATTTCAATGGAAGCCGAAGATGAGAGTCCGGCGCCGTTTGGAATGTCGCCAGAGTAAAGCAAGTCAAGGCCTTCAATTTCTTTTCCTTCTTTGCGCAATTCGTTGATCACACCAAGTGGGTAATTAATCCATGATTTGCCATCTTTTTCTAAGGCTTCATCCAGGGAGACCTCTCCGCGGTGATCGAAATTGATGGTGGCAAAATGTACTTTTCTCGTGTTGTTTTTCCTGGCAAGCAGGTAAGTTCCGAAGGAGAGGGCACATGGAAAGACATATCCACCATTGTAATCGGTATGCTCGCCGATCAGGTTGACACGCCCGGGTGCAAAATACGCGTGAATTTGTGCTTCGCTTTCACCATATAAATCAATAAAGGCATTCTTGAGTTCCTGGGTATTCATTGTCTGGTAAGTTTATGTTTTGAAAAACCCAAAAGTAGAAAAAATTTCTAACTTTAGGCAGTGAAACAATGATTTCAGGTAGAGTCCTTATAAATACGATAAAGAAACTGCCCGGCGGCATTTTTCTCCTGGGTTATGTATTGATCTTTCCGGCACTCCTGGTCCTGGTACTGTCGGTGTCAAAAGAATCAATACACTTAAAAATGAATGCGCTGCACACCCCCTTCCTGGATGTGCTGATGAAATACTGGACCTACCTGGGGGATGGAGTGCTGTTGGTCATTTTGGTCGCAGGACTGCTGATGATCTCCTTCAGGCATTTCTTCACCGGTTTGGCTGCCTTCGCCATGGGAGGCCTGGGTGCACAGGTGTTGAAAAGACTCATATTCACTGACCTTCCCCGGCCGCTTAAATACTTTGAACTTGCAGGAAAAGCCGATCAATTGTACCTGGTTGAAGGGGTGGATTTGAATAGTTGGCTGAGTTTTCCGTCAGGACATACTTCCACTGCCTTTGCACTTTTTTTTGCACTCTCGCTGATGACACGGTCAGCAATTACACAGGCCGGTCTTTTCCTGCTTGCTTTGGGTGTAGGCTACAGCAGGATTTACCTTTCACAGCATTTCCTGGCAGATGTTGTAGGAGGTTCATTCCTCGGTCTTCTTGCAGGATGGGGTGCCTGGATGTGGATCAGGAAATACGATCGGAAATGGATGGACACATCCATATATAAATTGATAAATTGATGAGATTTAATCTGAAACCAGTATGGGTCATTCTGATCACCGTCCTGTATGGATTGATCTTTCTCGTCCCGTTTTCAGGTGCGGTACACCTGTTTGACTGGGATGAGATCATCTTTGCAGAATCGGCAAGGGAGATGATCATTAGCGGGGACTATTTGACAGTCACCATCAATTATGAACCTTTCTGGGAAAAGCCGCCACTTTTCATATGGCTGCAGGTCATCTCTATGAAAATGTTTGGGATCAATGAATTTGCAGCAAGGTTTCCAAATGCCATCTGTGGAATCATTACCCTGGTTACGCTGTTTTTGGCCGGAAGAAAATTCCATGGAAATCGTTTCGGGATCCTGTGGCCTATGTCCTACGCAACTGCAATCCTGCCGTTCTTCTACTTTCAGACCGGGATCATTGATCCGTGGTTCAACCTCTTCATTTTCCTGGGAATCCTGTTCTTCATATTTTTCCTTGAAGGCCAGCACCCTTTGAGAAGATACCTGCAGGTTGCATTATCTGCGTTCTTTCTTGGGCTTGCAGTACTTACCAAGGGACCTGTGGCTGTGTTGATATTTGTACTTGCTTTCGGTGTTTTCATGCTGGTACAACGAGGCAGGATCAATGCAGCACCCATGCACGTGGTGGTCTTCTCCGTCGTGCTCCTGCTGACAGGAGGGTCCTGGTTCCTGGTGGCGATTTTAAACGGGCACTATGATGTGGTTCGGGAATTCATTTTATACCAGGCCGGATTGTTTTCGGAGGATTTTGCAGGACATAGTGGTTTTCCAGGGTTCCACTTTGTAATCTTGCTTTTCGGCGTGTTCCCGTCATCCGTGATCATGTTGAAAGGATTTACCAAGAAAAAGGAATCAGCGCAACGAGCGGATACCATGCGGACCTGGATGTATATATTGCTTGCACTGGTATTGGTGGTTTTTTCACTGGTGCAGACCAAGCTGGTGCACTATAGTTCCCTGGCATGGTTCCCAGCGACCTTTATATCAGCCTGGGTGATCCATCACTGGCTGGACCGCAAGCTCGAGATCAAACGCTGGCAGGTTCTCATGCTTGGGGGAATCGGTGCAGTCTATGTACTGATAACCATTTTGATCCCCACAGTAATGCGCAATCCAGGCGCATTCATTGATCGTTTCCCTCAAAACATCGATCCATATGTTGAAGGGGTGCTGCGCACTGATGCCGGGTGGGGAGTTCTTGCTTATTTCCCTGCCATCCTGCTTTTGGGCGGACTGATTTATTCATTGCCACGGATCAGGAAAAGAGAGCTGTCCGGATTGGTAGTGCTTCATGTGATAACTTTCTTATTTACATTTAGTTTGATGCTTATCTATGTTCCGAAAGTTGAAAAGATGATCCAGGGTCCGGCTATCGCCTTCCTGGAAGAGCAGGCAGGGACCGATAACCGCGTGGTGGCACTGGGGTTTAAAAGTTTTGCACCCTATTTCTATGGGGAGTGGATGCCGGGTGACCTTCCCGGGGACAAGGAGGACTGGATCAAAGGCGACCGGGACGGACATCCGCTCTATGTTGTGATGAAAGCGGACAACAGCAGTAAAGTGATGCAAAAATATCCCAGGCTGATGATCATGGATAAACAGGGAGGATATGTCTTTGCCATCCTGATGCCGGATCCGGACTGAGCTCTGCCACTGATGGGAAATTCATGGCGTTAAGGCTGTAAACCCGGTGCTTGCAAACACTAACTAAGCCAAACTGACTGGCCCTGTTCTGCACTGGTGTATGCTGCTTCTATAATTTTGATTACATCACGGGCTTCTTCAGGTTTGACGAGCAGTTCTGATCCGTTTCGAAGATGGTTATAAATATTGTCATAATAAACCAAATAGTTACCCGGAATGGTCGGGATACGCTGTGTGGAATTTGTTCCACTGAATTCTGACTGCATGGTCCCGAATTCCGATGGCTCCTCAGCCCCCCAGTTACCCGTCCCCGGAACATGGCCTTCCTTAAGTGCCTGCTCCTGTGGATCAAGGCCATATTTCAGAAAGCTGCCATGTGTGCCATGCAGGATATACCGGGGTCCTGGCTCTTTAACCAGGTAACTTCCCCGCACGAGACATTTGACTTCGGGATAATGCAGGAAAATATCGAAGCTGTCATCTACTTCACTGCCTGTGCGTTGTGCCCTGACATCGGCAAACAAATACGCAGGCATGCCGAACAATTGAAGGGCCTGGTCAATCATATGTGATCCAAGATTATACAAGGTACCTGCTCCCAATCGCTTTTCCTCCTTCCAGGATTCCTGGATATAATTACGGAACCGGTCAAAATGTGATTCGAAGGCAACAAGCCTTCCCAGAGAGCCGTCATCGATAACCTTCTTTACGGTCAGAAAATCACCATCCCACCGACGGTTCTGAAATACGGAAACCATGCGCTCATTTTCACAGGCCACGTCAATGATCTTATCTGCCTCTTCACTTTTCAAGGCAAAGGGTTTCTCCACGATGACATGTTTTCCCGCTTCCAGGGCTTTCATGGTCATCTCAAAATGAAGATAGTCCGGCGTGTTGACGATCACCAATTCTATCCCGGGATCCTTTAAAATTTCATCATAGTCCCTTACCAATGTGGCACCGGGGTGTTTGCCTTTAGAATCATGCTTGTGCCGTTCAAGAATTTTCCTGATGTTAAATCCTTTGTGTTTTTCAAGTAGCGGACCATGGAAAACGATCCCTGACATTCCATACGA
>CAZOXI010000342.1:0-4511 GCA_964583445.1 uncultured Bacteroidaceae bacterium
TCAAAGCGCGTGCAACTGCCATCACACTTGGTAACGCGGAATTCGGAGGGTCGAGATCAGGTACTGACGGGGCGTCATTTACATTGCCGTTCAACGGGCTGGTAAAGGACAATGGATCGGTGGTAAAAGGTGATGTACAGGTCTCCATCACACCGGTGGATGTGGCCTACGATGCTGCCGCTTTTCCGGGATCATTTACCGGGTATCGTACCGATGGTGAAGATGGTGTACTGCTCAGCTATGGTGTGGCTGAATATCATTTTGAGCAGGACGGGGAGGAATTGCAGCTGGCTGCCGGGAAAAAGGCTACCATAGAGATCCCTGTATATACTTCAGGTGCCGCTCCCGGGGATGAGATTCCCCTGTGGTCGGTCGACGAGGAGAGCGGCATATGGGTGGAAGAGGGGACAGGCATTATCGTTGCCTCAGATGCTTCTCCGACAGGCCTGGCCTACAAGGCTGAGATCGGACATTTGTCCTGGTGGAACTGCGATGACTGGGAAGATGAAAAAAAACGTGACGGGTTGTGCTATATGCTGGAGTGCACTTCGGCCATTTGTGTAAGGGTGAAGGTAGGTTGCTGGGTGAGCGGAGCTATGCGGGATAAGAAAAAAACTGCAAATAAAAGCATTGTCGCCCGGGAAGATATCCCACCAGTATTCGAAGTGAGGGAGTTTATTCCTGAAACTGGAATGAACCTGCTCTTTCCGGCCACCCGAGATGTGCTGGTAGATGCCCGTGCATTCGGACCCGGTAACCAGCTACTCGGGGGACGCTATGTTGTGGAGGCGTCAGATCCTTCAGATACTTTCGCAATTGAACTGGTTCCATTGGCAGCAGGCGACACAATCGACCTGGATATGAACAGTATCGGGGAATACTACCTGGCACCGGATGAGATCCTTACTTTCCGTGTGGAGATTGCTTCAGCGGATGCATACAGGATTTACGCTGAGCCGGGTGAGCAACCGCGCCTGAACGGGATCTTCAGTGTTTACCAGGAGGGAGAGGTTCTGCTCACAGGGGATATCGGAACGGAGGAACACTGGGTGGATGCGCAACCAGGTGAACTCTTTATCGCCATGGCGGGTCAGCAAGCAACATCTGAAGGAAATTTCCTGGCAGGCATCTCAGAGCGTGCGCCCATCCTGGCAGGGGATACACTTGCATTAGAACTTGACAGTCCGTATGAGGGATTTCTCAACGCATCTGAATATATGCATTTCGAAGTCGATATCCCAACGAAGGGACTCTACCGGGTGGATTTGGTATACGGTACCCAACCTGCACTTCGGGGCCGGTTTGAAGTGCATGGTGCCGGTTCCGGTACCTACCGTTTCCTCACTACCGACGATCACGGGTATATAGGCGCTGAGGAAGGCCGGATAGTTATGTCGGTCGCCGGTGCAGACCTGAAGGCGGAAGGAAATTTTATTATTGGAATTTGGGAAATCAATGCAAGCGCACTACTTCTGAACGATTCGGTTTATGCGCATATGGCAGAGACGGATACATTCCATATGTACAGTATCCAGTCACCGGTCAACACCATACTGGATTGTCGCTTTAACCATGTAGACGTTACTTTTGTATCCGGTGGCGTTTCCCTGGTCTCCCCTTCAGGAAAGATCCTGGGCGAAGGCAATCTATATAACCCGGGCGAAAGGATCGTCGGTCCCCTGGCAAGGGATTCTGTTTACTACATTGAGGTGGAGCGGTATAATTCCACATTCGATTATGTGCTGGTTACTGAAGAAGACGCCTCCATCGCCACAGCTTATGGTGATACGCTGGAAGAACGGCTCAGGTACAAAGGCGATAAAGACATGTACCATTTCGCAGGTACGGCAGGTGATGTGGTCTCCATCCGGGGGTTTCAACCAGATTACCAGCTCTCAAAAGGATATTTCAGCCTGTGGGATGAGGAGGGCAGAGCGCTGGCCTCCAGAGAGATTTCATACAGTAATACTTCAAATGATTATGAGATCGTGTATGATGTTTCCGAAACAGGAAACTATTCACTTTTAGTAGGAAGTCACCAGGAGGATACTGGAAGCTATCAACTCATTTTACAGAAAATTACACCGTTGGATATTCTTATGGAGGAGATCACTGAAATGGATGTGGAGGCAGGCAAAACCTATTATGCAACGTTTGAATTGGCAGAAAGGAAGTTGATCCATTTCTCCATCCTGAGCGACAATGGATATGGTTATTTCCACCTCTGGGATGCATCCGGTAACCGCCTGACGGAATTTTATGTGAACCGGGATATCCGGAACGTCTACAGCGCCTCCTATACAGGATTGCTGGATGCCGGAAGGTATTTTATACGCATCGATAATGAGAACGCGAACCGGCTCTATCTGAACCTGCTGGAGCCAGGGTCGCTGCAATTTGACGAAAAAGGGAAAGCTGCGTTCATTGATACCATACATCAGCCTCTGCTTAGCAATGCTTATTCATTCAAAGGAAAAAAAGGGGACGGTATACACGGTATTCTGAAAAAGAATGCGGAAAAACCAGCTCCGGACGAACTGGAACTGCACTACTTCCGGACCACCGGTGCGGGAAGCGCTTTTTATCCTGTCAGCAGGTCCGGTGACTATTATTCCCTGGATGAAAGCTTTTTGCATGAGTCAGGGGCCAGCCTGTCCGGTGAATTTGATGACACTCTTTTTGTAGCGGTTGCTTTTGGAAGGACAACAGGTACTTACCATTTTGCATTTCACCATGTGGATGCATCCGCTGAACTAACCGTCGATGATAATTTTGTGGAATATCCGGCAGCACAGACCACCTCTCATATTGCAGCGGGTTATGCCATAAGAGAGACTGGAGTGCTAAGGATTGCCAACGGGGTATACACTTCGATGCTGCCCCTGAAGATTGAAAGTGATTACGTAACCCTTGGCGGACAGGAAGAGGAGGGTGTCGAGTTGCGGAACGATTATAACCGTTCCGGTACTCCTGTCATTAACCTGAACAGCGAAGGAGCCAATATCAATCACCTCACCCTATCGTGCGGTATTGCCAATTATTATGCCATTGAATCACTTTATGGAGGAGTCACGATGGATCATCTTCATATCAAGCCGCTTGAAGGCAATATTGAAGTTGCGGGAGGGATCAAAGGGGGTGGAAATGATTATATCCTTTCAAACATCACAATGACCCATTCCATCTGGGGGATCAAACTCAGTTCCAATGGCGGGTTGATCGAAAACTGTACCCTGGTGACAAAAAACCGGGCCATTGAATTGTCCGGGGATAATATTGTAATCAGGGACAACCAGATTGAAGTTACAAACAGCAACCGCGCTGTCGTTATGACTGCAGGGTATCAATCATCCGGGACACAGCTGGTTGATGGGAACGCAATCCATATGACACGGGAAGGATATACCGACGGCAATGGGATCATTAACGTGGAGAATTTCACCCGGCCTGATTTTACAACCTCCACGGTAATACGAAACAATACGATCCATTCCGCCGGCAACAACCCGGCTTTCTATCTTACTCTGGGGAATCCTCCCTCCACCATCACCGTAGAGAGCAATACCTATTACGGTACAGGAGCAGGTGGAGGGAAGGCAATGGCACTACAGGCCGGTCGGTCCGATGGTGTGTCCTCGGTCTTTGTTCGGAACAATACGTTCAGCGGACTCCAAAGTGAAAGCAGTGTCATCCTGTACGGAGCAGAATATATAAATGCAGACCAACGGTTTGCCATATACAACAATAACTTCCGGCTGGCCCCGGATACGGAAACAACAGCGGACCTGTGCTTTGTGGAAGCACGTGCGAGCGGGAATACGTTCAAGGATACTTCAAGCTTTTATCTTGTTAATAATATTTTTACCGGAAACGGAAGTACCTCTTTATTGAAATGCAGCGATGCATTCTCTGTGTATGCAGATTACAATACCGTGTATAATTTCAGCACGTATCTCGGGGGTGCGGGAACCATTATCGGAACCACGCATGATGTGACAGGTGATCCACTATACACGGATGACGACCTGCATGTGGGATCAACCAGTCCGGTCATCGACCAGGGTGCTGATCCGTCCCTGTTCCAGGGAATTCCGACGACAGGCAAGGATGGAACAACCCGGCCACAGGGTACGGGATACGACATGGGAGCATATGAACAATAGCCGGGTTTTACTAAAGCAGTTGTCCAACCTGATTATACCTCGCACTGATCAAACAAATTATCAGGTTTGATGAACAGGGCCTGAAGACAGCGTGGTATTCTTATGCTTTTCTTGCGTTTTGGGTATTTTTTTCTAATTTGTATTCCAAATTATCCTGTCAGTCTATGGATCTTTCACTTCGTCCACAACAACGGCCCGAACAGCGGATGCACACAGTCACTATCGAGGAGATCCTTTCGCTCGGTGACCGTATGGATGATCGACGTCCACCCCTGGAGCATTATTTTTCACCGACCCGGCGGGAGCAGTTTGAAAAAGAGTACATTCATTACCTGAATACACTGTTAT
>CAZOXI010000343.1:0-4506 GCA_964583445.1 uncultured Bacteroidaceae bacterium
TTGTGATCCTGAATGCCGGGGTGGTCAGCAAGATCAATGACCTCAAAGACACGTCGCTGCAAGAGATCCGCCGGGTGATGGATGTCAATGCATGGTCAAACAAGGTGTTGATTGATGCGCTTTTTGATACCGTACCGGAGATTGTGCAGTTGGTTGCAATCTCCTCGGGTGCTGCTGTGAGTGGCGCCAGGGGCTGGAATGCCTATTCACTTTCCAAAGCTGCACTCAATATGATCATTGATTTGTATGCGAAAGAACTTACAGAGACACATTTCATTGCGCTTGCTCCGGGCATTATCGATACCGGCATGCAGGATTACATATACACGGTCGAGGAAGAGGAGAAATTCCCGGTAGTACAGAAACTCAAAAGCATGAAGGGTACGGACCAGATGCCGTCACCCGACGCGGCCGCTCCCGGCATTGCCGAGGCTATTTCAAAACTTGAAAGATTTGAGTCAGGTAGTTTCCAGGATGTGCGGGATATTCAATAAAGCAAAAGCAGCCTGCTCTTCATAAAATAAACAACCTGCTCTTCATAAAGCAAAAGCAGCCTGCTCTTCATAAAATAAACAACCTGCTCTTCATAAAAATAAACAACCGGCCCCGAAATGGGAACCGGCTGTGAGATATATTGAGGTGATGATGGAGTAAGAAAGTGTGTTTGAGGTCTGTGTGTCAATGCCTGTCAGCCTGCTTATTGCCTGTCTGAATGTTTACTGCTGTCTACCTGAGTGATTTAGTCATCCATGTTTCCAGTTGGACTGTTTCTTCCGTTGTACCTGCGTTTAAAAGCGGCGCAGTCATCCAGTCTTCAACATCCGGTGCAGTTTCAACGCTGGCGTACAGCGGCGTGCTCATCCATTCTTCAGCAGATATGTCTGTTTCCAGGTCATCGCTCATGGGAGCGGTCATCCATTCTTCCAATGCGACCGGTGTTTCCAGTGGTGCAGACATTGGAGTGCTCATCCATTCTTCAACAGCTACGTCCGATTCTACCTCGCCAGTCAATGATTCTGTCATCCATGATTCAGTGTTGACTTCTTTTTCGAACGTAATATCTACTGCCTCTACCTTGAAGCTTTTGACAACATCAGCATTGAATTCCCTGTCGGCAACTTCATTTGCCTGTCCGGAATATTTTGCCTGGTGGAAAATCGACTGTTCAGAGGTATTGTTATTGGTAAGCGCATCAAAAAGTTTCATGGCACCCTCGGCAAGGAGTCCCTGTGCGTAACCAGTGGCTGTTGCCATGGTGAGGATCATTACTGCTGTCAGTATCCTGTTTGTCCTGTTTGTCCTTTTCATTGCTTTCATCACTCAAAGTTTTTATTGTTTCGTTTGATTGCTATTTATCACAGAACGTGCCAAAAATTATAAAGTAAAGAAAAACAGATTGTTATGACGAATATGGATTGTGTTGTGTAATGTTAAAAGTGAACGGTGTTGCAACGACAGTGTCCGGATTCGTACACATTAGGTTAATTTAACAACTCCAGTTGGAAAAAAGTCTTGCCCCGAGCATGATTATACCTGTATAATGGGACGGCTCTTCGAGGTTATTGGATGATTTTACCTGTATAATGGGAGGGCTCTTCGAGGTTATTGGGTGACTTTACCTGTATAATGGGACGGCTCTTCGAGGTTATTGGACGAAAACTATCAATTATATTTAAAACGTTAAAAAAGCATAGCAAATGCATTCGCAGGCTGCTTAAATTCACTCCAGATATGATGAATAGGCATAAAAACCTCTTTAATCGTTAAAAATATATGATGAATGCAACCATTTAGAAAAATGAAGCGTACTTATAAACAGAAGAAAGGAAGTTTAAGCAGAAGAGAGTAAGTTCAACTTAAATCTCGAAATCATGAAAAACAGAAGAATACGTCCGGGGATGTTCATCGTCCTGACTTGCTCGGTCCTGATGGTGGTTTCATGTGAAATGTTCACCGAAGAGGTGATCCGGGAGAATGCGCTGATTGGAACCTGGAGTTTCGATGATGCCAGTGCCCAGGTATATGTGGGCAATGTAAATATCACACAATTGCTTATTGTAACTTATGGTTACACGAGCGAGGAGGCTGAATTAAAACTTGATTCCCTGTTGGATGAACACCTGGAAGAGATGGGCAAGATACTGACACTTCATGAAGACCATACCTACCTGATCGATGGGGAAGGAGAGGAGGATGAATCAGGAACCTGGGAATTTGACCCGCAGAAAGATGCATTGCGTTTGACGCAAAGTGGTGCCCTGGCAGCTGAAAAATACACCATTGAGGATCTCCGACAGACCACGATGGTCATGGTCCTGCCCAACAGGTTTGAGGTGTTGGATCTTGATGGGGACGGGAAACAGGAAACAAACTGTACGATCGTTGCCGAAATACAAATGGTAAAAATACAGCCGGTCAACTAAATCTATGAAACCTTCTGTTTAGTGCCTGTCCGGCAAAAAGCGGCCTCCAAATGATTCCCATGGAGGCCGCTTTAAATTTTTATCCGGTCCGGGCCTGGGAATGAAACAACTTCCGGATCAGAGCGAACAGGCAAAATTTGCGTTCGAGGTACCGCGTTCCACACCAGGCTTACCTGGCAGCTCACAAAGGGGATGATGGCGCTATCTGAACAGCGGTCTATACAGGTCCCTGTATTGGTAGATAAGTACAAGGTTCAGCACTGCAACGAATGCTGCCGAGACGATGTTCCAACCACCGTTTGCGAAATTAAATATTAGAAAATTTATGGACAGTGGTGCAAGCAGGATGACGAGAAAGGGAACCCATTTATTGGTTATAAAAGCTATCCCGAGGATGATCTCGAAAATGTACAAAGCGGGAAGGAACGGCAACACTGCATCGAGGTAATCCTTGGTGAATTCAGGCATTTTTCCATAACCTGAGGGCATAAAATGCAGGAACTGGTTGGCAGCATATATAATCAGGTAAGCACCGAGTACAATGCTGATAATCCGGGTAAATTTTGAATTTTTCATAATGTTATTGGTTTGGTGAAAATTCTTCAAAGATCCGTTATTGTCTGCCAGGTTTTTTATTCGCGGTATATGCTTTTAATTGGTGAAATGTACTTTCGCTTTATACGCCTGAAATTTTCCTGATGTGCAGTTTGCTGAATTGGTTTGTTTCTGGGTTATCAATTTTATTATCAGATTGTTGAAACATTCCGGAGGAATGGTGCATTCTTTTATCTTTTTTTCACTCTGTTTCCGGGACCAGGATGATAAAAAATCATCTGCAGGATGCACAACCACCAGGTCGGCTCCTGCAGATGATTTCAACACGCAATCTGTATTTTTAGAAACTGATTCCTGCTTCAAACACAAGGCCGTTAAATTTACCTCCTTCGAGGTGATCATGTGCAGGACCAGTGTACGTCTGGTTCACGTAGTCGAGTTTCACGATAATATTTTCTGTCATGAACCACCCCAGTCCGGCATTGAGCCTGTTAACCGTAGATCCTTCGTTGTTGTCAACGGTGTTATAACGTGTGGCTACATAGAAGGATTTGTAAGCATATTTCGCCTGCACACCCAGCTGGTTAAAATGCTGGTCTGCACCCCTGCGCATGCCGGTCATGTTCTCATAGAAACCGAACACCTCGAGACCTTTAAATCCTAAGGTAAGGGCACCCTGTATGGCGGTCATCTGTGACTGTCCGCTGGAAGGATCCCAACGGCCTGATCTGAAGTTGTCACCACCAACCGTATCCATCACACTGTAATAGCGTGCACCTGCGCGGTCACCACCCCAGAGGTAAGATCCGCTGTGTCCTTCGGGCACATGGTAACCTGAAACGGTACCTCTTACCCTGAAGTCATCGTTCAGTTCGGTATCGTATCCCACTTTCCAGTTGAACACCAGGTCCTGGCCGATATCATTTCCCCGTCCGTAGTTCATGCGTCCGTTGTTGGTACCTACCATGGCAATGATGCCCTTGTTACGGTACATGATCTCCAGTCCGGGGTTGGTGGTGTAATTGTCCATCACCCAGTTTCCCACGAACGGATTGTTCAGTACGGCCGCGTTGTTGCTGCGGTAGAAGTGTGCATCCCCGTAATTCGGGCTGTACACACCGGCTTTGATGGTAAAATATTCCATCAGGTCGTCAGTTCCCGGAAGGAACGGAAGCTGATCGATCACCAGGTATCCGCCTTCCACCCAGGCTTCGTTGTGGTGACGCGATGACATGAAGTTGTTAATGTATAACTGGATGCCCGGTGCGAGGTCAGCAGTAACACTGAGGTTGGCCGTAGGCAGGTTAAAGTTGTTTTTCAGTTCCGTCAGGGGAGTGGCGGAATTCGGCGCTTCATGATCAAGCATCTGAAGCTGAAGTGCAAAGTCTGCTCCCACAGATACCTTTACCTTATCAAATTCCTCGCCATCGATCTGCGGTGCTTCATAGGTCTGACCAAATGCGAACACTGAAATCATGAGCGCAGTTGCAAGTAAAATACTTCTTTTCATTTTGAGTAAAATTTTAAA
>CAZOXI010000344.1:0-4499 GCA_964583445.1 uncultured Bacteroidaceae bacterium
TTGACCAGGTCAATTATACGATTTCAGGAACTGTCGAAGCGCCGATAACCGCTTCAACAACGATTGCTGAGTTTATGCAAAGAATAACTCCGGCCGCAGGTGCGACTGTGGAAGTTATAGATGCAGATGGAAACGTTAAAACTACCGGTAACGTTGCCGAGGGTGATTACATTAAAGTGACCTCAGGCGATGACGTACTTACAACATGGTACCAGGTCGTTCTGAGCACATCAGCCAGGATGCCTGTGCTGAGAGACCTGCATATGTATCCGAACCCCACCGAAGGTCAGCTGAATTTCAGTGGTCTGAATCCGGGGAACAGGATCAGGATTTACAGTACACAAGGTCAGTTGTTGAGAGAAGTTGAGACGCATACTGATCATCAGACCATCAGTCTGGATAATGTCCCGGAAGGATTGTTCCTGATCATTATCAGTGATGAACATCATGTCCTCGGACAATTTAAAGCCGTGAAAAAATAGATTTCACAAATTAGAAAAGGGAAGCTTTCGCCTGCTGAGGCCAGCTTCCCTTTTTCATCAATAAGCGCAGGGACTATCAAAGACAATACGTATAGTGCATTTGGAACAGATTCAAAAAATCTTGGGAAAGGATCGAAACCTGCCCTGACGTTATTCACATACTTTTGCTTTAATAATTGCTGAAAAAATAGATTTTGAAATTATTCCAACTATTGTATTGATCCATATGTACATTTCATTTCAAACCAAATAAACTATTAATTATGAAAAAACAATTACAGGAATTACTCTCAATGAACTACGGGAGGCTTTTATTTCTGACAATGATGTTGTTCATTGGACAGGGATTGGCTTTTTCCCAGGGAATTAAAACAGTAACTACTACTGCGAATGATGGTGATGGATCGCTCAGGCAAACCATTGCCGAAGCAGTAGATGGTGATGTCATTATTTTTGACGGTGCCATTCAAACCATTACTGTCGATTCGTCACTGACGCTTGGCGACAAAACACTCACCATTGATGGTGGAGGTGATGTGGTCCTCGAACGCGCCGTGGTCGCTGTAGACAGCTTCCGGGTGGTGACCATAGATGCTGATTCAGGTAAAGTGGTGACCATTAAGAATCTCACTATCCAGAATGGATTGACGCTTAATGAAGAGGGTGGTGGATTGTTGGCCGAGAACAATACGTATGGACAAACCATCCTTGAAGGCATTCTTTTTACAAATAATGCTGCTCACGGAGCAGGTGGTGCTGCCCATATAAGTGGCGGTACCGATACTCTTCTATCCAAAGTTATAGATTGTGAATTTATTGGAAATGCTGTATCGGGTGGTGATAACGGCGATGGTGACGGTGGTGGAATCTGGGCAAATTTTACAGAGATCACAGGATGTATCATCGAGGGCAACACGGCAAGTGATGATGGTGGCGGTGCCTGGGTGGCCAAAGGCGTTGTAATAGAGAATACAATTATGTCGGGAAACACCTGCTTAGGTGATGCCGGAGGCGCAATGCGCATCCAGGACAGAAGTGTGGTTGTTAAAAACAGCACTTTTGAATCCAACTCATCGGCTGTAGGTGGCGGAGCCGTGATGCTGGCCCGTGGGACTATGATTGGTTGTGAATTTTACAACAACACGGCGGCCGAACAAGGCGGAGCGATAAACGCGAATCAGAATGAATGTTATTTCTATGATTGTGTGTTCGAAGGAAACACTTCCGGGGGTGATGCCGGTGCATTGTGGATGGATGATGCTGGTTTAATGGAAAACTGTATCGTAAACAATAATACTGCCACTTTACTTGGAGGCGGAGTCTACCTGGCGGGTAAAAATGATCCTGCTAAAATGGTCGGATGTGTTGTTACAAACAACGTTGCGGACTCCATTGGTGGCGGCGTGTTTGTTCAGGAAGGATATATAGTCAATTCTACCATTGCCAATAACTTTTCCGCGGAAAATGGCGGAGCTCTCGCAGGTGACGGAGCCTGGTTACTGGCCAACTCCATTATTTATGGAAACGATGCTGCTGGTGACGATAAGAATGTACAGGTGGTTTCGAATTTAGCTACGATCGCTGCAATGTATTGTGCTATTGATGAGACAGGATATGACGCTGCTGGTTGGACTGCATCCAACATCACAACACTGGATGCTTCACCCTTTGTGGGAGGTTCAAATGCAGATAGCCTGATGTTGCCTCCGGGTTCAAATCTAATCGATGCCGGAGATGCTACAAATTTACCAGATCTTTACCCTGGCAATTGGGATCATATACAGGTTCTTAATTTTGATCTGAATGGTGTAAAGCGGGTGATTAACGACGCCATTGATTTGGGTGTGTATGAAAAGTATGTGACAACGGTTGTTACAAATGCTGATGACAGCGGTGCAGGATCACTGAGGCAGGCGATTCTCGACGCAGTTGATGGGGATAACGTCATTACCTTTGCGGATGACATTGCGACGATCAAAGTGGATCAGCCACTGGAGCTTGGCGACAAGTCAGTGATCATTGATGGTGGCGGCGATGTTGTTCTTGACGGTGCGTTCAGCGGAGATCCTTTACTTGACGTGCACAGGGTATTCAACATAACAGGCGTTATGGACAAAACCGTGACCATTAAAAACCTGACTGTTCAGAATGGTGTTGCTGCATCTGGTGCTGATGGAGGTGGACTCCTTGCCGACCATGGCGCCGGAGGACAAACCATGCTTGATAATCTTGTGTTTAAAGATAACAAAGCGGATGATATGGGTGGTGCTGTCGCCATTACCGGATACAATGCAGATACGGTTTGCATGGTGACCAATACCGAGTTTGCCGACAACAGTTCAGTTGATGACGGTGGCGCAGTATTAGCAGAAAACACCATGTTTTCCGGATGTACGTTTACTGAAAACCAAAGCGGTGATGCTGGAGGAGCAGCCAGGGCAAATACGGAAGCAATGTTTGACAATTGTGTTTTCACTGGCAATGTTGCTGCAGGTTCCGCAGGTGCCATACGATTATCACATGTAACTGCTTCTGCCTCAAATTGTGTGTTTGATGCCAATATTGCAAATGGGAATGCCGGTGCTGTATTTATGGCGCGGGGAACGCTCATGAATTGCGATTTTATGGACAACACGGCTGTCGGCGAAGGTGGAGCTGTATACGCTAATCAAAATGAGTGCTTTATCTACGATTGCGTGTTCACAGGTAACTCATCTGATGCCAGTGGCGGTGCTATTACTTTTGATGATGGTGGGATTTTGTCAAATTGTGTTCTTGCCAACAACACAGCCGCTGGTGATGGCGGTGCAGTATTTTTAAGAGGTGCAAAAGCTCCTCCTTTGGTAGTTGGCTGTTTGATTGACAATAACATAGCAAATGTCAAGGGTGGCGGCGTATATGTCCAGTCTGGTGATGTGATCAATGCTATCATTACAGATAACTATGCAGGAACCAATGGCGGTGCTTTCACAGGTGAGACCGGTCCGTGGTTCATGGCAAATACAGTAGTATGGAACAATGATGCAGCAGGTGCTGAGAAGAACATTGAAGTAGTTTCAAATTCAGCTACTGATCATGCAGCTAACTGTGCAATTGATGCAACCGCTTATAATGCAGGTGCGTGGACAGCGACCAATATATCAACACTCGATGCATCGCCATTTGTAGGGGGTACAGGTAATGACAGCCTTTACTCTGCAAGTTCAAAACTGGTTGATGCCGGAACGCTGGATTATGGTATATTAGATATTTTACCGGAGACGGATCTGGATGGTAATGCCAGGATCCAGACGAAAATCGACCTGGGCGCCTATGAAGCAGAGATCATTAGTGTATTGGGGATTAGTCTTGATCTTTCATCCGTTGAAGTTGGTGTTGGTGCAACGGTTACCGTGAATGCCACTGTAACACCTGATTTTGCTACCGATAAATCAGTGGAGTGGACATCCTCAGATGAAGCTATCGCTACAGTCGACGGTGGCGTTATTACAGGTGTAGGTGAAGGTAATGCAACCATTACTGCAACCACAGTAGATGGTGGATTTACCGCTACCACCCAGGTGACAGTAAAGAATGCTGTTACAGGTGTTACCCTTAACGAGACAGCCATTACACTGGAAGAAGGTGAGACATTTACCCTTGAAGCAACAGTAACGCCGACCGATGCCACAAATCCGGCAGTTCTTTGGACTTCGGGTGATGAAGATGTAGCGACTGTTGATGGTGGTGTGGTTACTGCCGTTGCAGAGGGTACAGCAACGATATCCGTTGTAACCGTTGATGGTGGATTTATTGCCGACTGTGAAGTTACAGTGACTCCGGCAGCTGTTGCCGTAACCGGTGTAAGCCTGGATCAATCTACCCTGGAACTTGAACCAGGCGGAACTGCAACACTCGTTGCTACAGTGGCTCCTGAGGATGCAACTGATATGTCTGTATCATGGTCATCATCAGATGATGCAGTTGCTACCGTTGCTGACGGTGTGGTGACTGCAGTAGCAGATGGTACATGTACAA
>CAZOXI010000345.1:0-4473 GCA_964583445.1 uncultured Bacteroidaceae bacterium
ACCTGGGGAGGCATGATTAAGGACCATTATGGATTTATTATCGTGAACCAGGGCTACCTGGCGTTCATCCCCGGTATCGCCATTATGCTGATGGTGTTGGCATTTACCCTGGCAGGGAACGGGCTCAGGGATGCCCTGGACAGCAGGAGCACCTGAACCCCTGTGTAAATTCCTGCTGCTTTTTAGCCGGTATATGCTGAACCGGACGTGCCAGGGCTTCGGACCTGGCCTAAATGTCATGTCAGCCGTTTGCGGTCCATGATGCGATACGAGAGAATAATGATGACAGTCACATACCCGGTTACCAGCAGGATATTGGCCCAGAGTGGTAGTCCTTCGGGCAGTATTTCCATGGATGCGGCATCCACATTTTCTTCGGAATTCATTTTGCGTTCGAATATTTCGATCAGATCCGGCAGGGGTGTCAGCTGGGTATTGGCCCGCATGGGGAAAAACCACCGTATCTCTTTTTCCCTGAATATAAGAAACAGCACCGGTTCAATGAAGGTCCGAAAGCCGATAAATGAAAGTATGGACATCGCAGTATTCTTAATGAGCAGGGCAAAAAGCAGTCCGATGATCATGTAGGTGAGTGATGACAGGAAGTAAGGCAGTAGCATCCAGCTGTTTTCCAGGGCGATGTTAAAGGTGAGTTTATAACTGTGTGTCAATCCTAATAATACGGAGGTAATGCCGATCAGCAATGTTGCCATAAGTGCCAGGAGAAAGATCAGCACAAGTTTTTGAGAAAGCAGTTCCCTCCGGCCAAGTCCAAAAATGACCTGTGTCTTGAAGGTATGGTTGGAGAATTCATTGGTGGTGATCATGATCACGATCAGTGCCAGTAATATATTGTAGGGTTCTGTGATCCAGGTCAAAAACGGCCATACATCCGGGAACCGGAACAGGTCGCTCAATGATATTACAGGGATCTGTTTGTCGATCAGCGGATAGATCACCAGACCAAGCACGATGGCAACAACATACAGTCCCAACAGGATCTGGAAAGGGATATAATTCAGGATCTTGATCTGTTCGATGCGTATCAGTTTTCTCACGTGTGTATATTTCGATTATTAAAACGTATCCATTTTTTGTCACTTCAAATTGGAGGGTTCACCTTGACAGCTATTCTATCACCTTGACTGCTTTTTCAGCCCCCCTGCTGTTATTCCTTTACAAGTTCCAGAAACTGTGCTTCAAGGCTTTTTTTGCGGCTTACCAGGTGATCGATCACCACATTATGCGCAAAGGCAAACTTGTTCAGGTCGCCGATCTTCATTCCTGGTTGCAGCATGGCCACCAGTACCCCGTTCTCCTTCCGGGTTTCGGAAACGATATCGTTTTTTTCCAGTAACTTCATCAGTGTTTCATTGTCAGAACTTGAAAATTCCACCACCTCATCTTCGGTGAGGATCTCTTTTACAGACCCTGCTGCCAGCAGGTCGCCATTTTTAAGTATAGCAACGTGGGAGCATATCTTTTCAACTTCTGAGAGGATGTGAGAAGCCAGGATCAGTGTTTTGCCCATTTCAACCTGTTGAATAATCGTTTCCCGTACCTCTGCGATCCCTTCAGGGTCCAGGCCATTGGTGGGCTCATCCAGTACCAGCACCGCGGGGTCTCCCAGCAATGCAGCTGCAATTCCCAGTCTCTGTTTCATTCCCAGTGACAGGGTCCTGAACCTCGACTTTCTGCGGTTATATAACTTGGTTTCTCTGAGCACCCGGTCAATATCCTCGTAACCAATGTCTTTGATCGTACAGATGATCCTGAGGTTCTTTTCCAGGTTAAGATAGGGATAGAAGTGGGGTGTTTCGATCAGCGAGCCGATCTGTGCCCGTTGTTTCGGGTTAGGCGCTTCATTGAACCAGTTGTAGGATCCTGAATCCTGCCGGAGGATACCTGTAAGAATAGACAGTGTAGTGGTTTTCCCGCTGCCGTTTGGTCCCAAAAGTCCATAGGCCTGTCCCTGTTCAATCTGAATGGACAGGTTTTTGATGGCCTTTACCGAACGATAGGATTTTGAGAGCTGCTGTATTTCAAGGATGTTCTTCACAGGTGTATCTTATTTAAGGTCTTCTTGTTTTTTCAGGTGAATGGATCATTTTTTTTCGGTGAATGCGTGCCCGGCCACAATAAAAATGAAGGAAATATTGCTACTCCCTTCATTTCATTATTTGGTAGTCAAGAGGTTTCCAAAATCAATTACCCAGTTCGGAGAAGAATTTTATCCTGACGAGCCTGATTTCCTCTTCCGTATAATCTTCTGCTTCAAGTTCGCTCAACGCTTCTTCTATGGATTCGGATTCGGCCTCCCTGAAATATTCGTAAATATCTTCGATACGATCTTCATCCATGATATCATCCAGGTAATAATTGATATTGATCCTGGTCCCGGAGTTTACGATGGCCTCGATTTCGTCGATCAGCTCAAGCATCTCCAGGTTTTTTGCATCGGCAATATCGTGCAACGGGATCTTCCGGTCGATACTCTGAATAATGAAAACTTTCACTCCGGATTTATTCACAACCGATTTCACCACCATATCCTGTGGACGGATGATCTCCTTGTCCTCCACGTAGTTTTTGATGGTTTCAGCGAACTCCTTGCCAAATTTCTTTGCTTTACCGGCGCCCACACCAACGATATTCTGCAGTTCTTCTACCGTCACGGGGTATTGGATGGCCATATCCTCAAGGGAAGGATCCTGGAAGATCACAAATGGTGGGAGTTCCAGTTTTTTTGCCATCTTTTTACGGAGGTCCTTGAGTATATGAATCAACTCCTCGTCCACCGCACCTGTTCCACCGCCTCCAGCCGCTGCATCATCGTTAGAGACAATGTCGTAATCATGATCTTGTGTTAACATTATCGAATACGGATTCTTTAAATACTCTTTTCCTTTATCACTTAACTTTAATAACCCATAATTTTCAATATCCTTGTAAACCAGCCGGGCAATCAGTGCCTGTCTCAATACGGCATTCCAAAATTTACTGTCCTTTTCCTTTCCTGCCCCAAAGAACTCATTATGATGGTGTTTATACGATTTTACAGCGCTTGTGGCATTCCCGGCCAAGACATTTGCAATGTGCTCAGGTTTGAATCTTTCCTGGACCCCTAATATAGTTTTTAATGCCAATATAAGATACGCTTTACCTTCAAATTTTTCTTTGGGATGCAAACAATTATCGCAATTGTTGCAATTTTCTTCCATAATCTCCCCGAAGTAATTCAATAATAGCTTGGGTCGACAAACAGAAGATTCTGTATAAGAGACGGTTTCGAGAAGAAGTTGCTTGCCGATCTCCTGTTCAGCTACAGGTTTTCCCTGCATGAATTTTTCAAGTTTCTGGATATCCTTGTACCTGTAAAAGGCGATACATTTTCCTTCCCCGCCATCCCGTCCGGCACGACCGGTCTCCTGGTAATATCCTTCAAGACTCTTCGGAACATCATAATGGATCACAAAACGCACATCCGGTTTATCGATCCCCATTCCAAATGCGATGGTTGCGACGATCACATCCACTTCCTCCATCAGGAACATGTCCTGGTTCCTGGAGCGGGTGGTGGCATCCATCCCTGCATGGTAGGGCAGGGCTTTAATGTTGTTAACTACCAGTGCCTGTGCCAGTTCTTCGACCTTTTTGCGGCTCAGGCAATAGATGATGCCGGATTTGCCCCTGTTGGCGCTGATGAACTTGATAATCTCCTTGGTGGCATGTATTTTGGGACGGACTTCATAATAGAGGTTATGCCTGCGGAATGAAGATTTAAATACGTTCGCATCCATCATATCCAGGTTTTTCTGGATATCGCTTTGAACTTTTGGTGTTGCAGTGGCTGTCAGTGCTATGATGGGTGCAACGCCAATGGCGTTGATGATGGGCCTGATCCGCCGGTATTCCGGGCGGAAGTCATGTCCCCATTCAGAAATACAGTGCGCCTCATCTATGGCATAAAAAGAGACCTTTACTTTTTTAAGGAATTCAACATTATCTTCTTTGGTAAGGGATTCGGGTGCGACATATAACAGCTTGGTGCGCAGGCTGAGTACATCCTCCTTCACTTTTGCAATGGCACTCTTGGTCAGGGATGAGTTCAGGAAATGGGCAACCCCCTCATTTGTACTGAATGACCGCATCGCATCCACCTGGTTTTTCATGAGGGCGATCAGGGGGGAAATTACGATAGCTGTTCCTTCCATCATAAGTGCTGGCAGCTGATAACAAAGCGACTTACCTCCGCCTGTTGGCATCAGGACAAAAGAATCGTTCCCATTAAGGACATTCTTAATGATAGCTTCCTGGTTCCCTTTAAAACTGCCAAACCCAAAATAGCGTTTAAGGAAATCAATTAATTGATGGTCAGTGACCTGCATGTGCTTATATTCTCCTCTTAGTTTATTAAAAATAGAAAAAATAATATAACTACTGAAATTTCAACTGTTAATTTATGCCACGTAC
>CAZOXI010000346.1:0-4450 GCA_964583445.1 uncultured Bacteroidaceae bacterium
CAGTGTTCCCGGTAGGAACCACCACGGTCACCTGGACCGTTACAGATGATAACGGACTTACCGCCACAGCCACACAACAGGTCACGATCGTGGATGTGGAACCACCCACGATCACCGCTCCTGGTGAAGTGACAGAAGACAGTGATCCTGGCGTATGCGGTACGGCCCTTGCGAATGTCACCCTTGGCACTCCGGTAACGAATGACAACTGTGGTGTTGCCACTGTGACCAACGATGCCCCGGCAGTGTTCCCATCCGGGAATACGACGGTTACCTGGACAGTAACAGATATCCATGGACTTTCCACAGAAGCTACCCAGGTGGTGACCGTGGTAGATAATGAGAATCCCACAGTGACAGACTGCCCGGCTAATATTGTAGTAAGTAATGATCCCGGGATATGTGGCGCGATTGTCACCTACAGTGCCCCGGTTTTCGCTGACAACTGCGACGGAGCAGAACTGGCAGGAACCCTGTCCGAAGGATTGGCCAGTGGATCAGAGTTCCCGGTAGGAACGACCACGGTGACCTATTCCTATACGGATGCTTCCGGGAATGGACCTGTTACCTGTAGCTTTACGGTTACGGTGAATGACACCGAAGACCCCACTGTTACCTCCTGCCCGGCCAACATCGAGGTTGACAACGATGTCGGAATACAGGGAGCAGTGATCACGTATGATATGCCTACGTTTGCGGACAACTGCGACGGAACGGATCTTACGGGAACCCTCACCGAAGGACTGGCAAGCGGATCAACATTCCCGCTTGGAACCACCACCGTCGCTTACCAGTATACCGATGCAGCTGGAAATACCCCGGCGGTATGTACGTTCACGGTTACCGTGAACCTGATCAACCGTCCACCGACCGTGGCCAACCCGCTGCCGGATATCACCGTGGATGAAGGATTTACAACCACGGACATCCCGCTCACGGATGTGTTTACCGATACGGATACATGGGATACTTTCACATATACCGCTGCAACCAGCAATCCGAGTGTGCTTACCGTGCAGGTGATCAACAATACTACATTGCGGATTACAGAAAACGGGATCGGACTGGCGAATGTAACGGTTACCGCGACCGATGACGGAGAACCACCCTTAGATGTGGATGATGTATTTGCGGTCGATGTGAACGGAACACCCTTCGTGGCAACGCCGTTGAATGATATTTCTGCCGATGCCGGGTTCAGTGATATTCTCATTGACATGAATGCCTATTTTGATGACAGGGACGGGGATCCACTGGAGTATGAAGCGATCAGCGCCAACCCGGCCATCGTAGATGCCGATATCACCGGAAGTATTCTTACGCTCACGTATGTGAATTATGGCAGCACGGATATCACCGTTACGGCAAGTGATGGTTCAACGCTGTCAGCAACAGACGCGTTTACCATTGATGTGAACGGACCGCCACAGCTGGATACCCCGCTTTCTGATGTCGCACTGGATGAAGGATTTGGTATCTACCAGGTGGATGTGGGAGGCAATTTCTCAGATCCTGATGGCGATGCGCTTACTTACACCGCCTTTACAGGGAATGCCGCTGTGGCAATCGTGAATATGAATGGCAGCCTGCTTTCCATCACGGAAGTAGGACCAGGCATCACGAACATCACCGTGCGTGCCAGCGACGGCTCTACATTAAGAGCGAGTGATGTCTTTGAACTGGACATCAACGGCGGCCCGGTTGTGACAGCCGCCATCCCTGATTATAACCGCGATGCAGGGTTCGGAAACATTTATATCGACCTGAACAATTATTTCGAGGATCCGGAGAGCGATCCGTTGACCTATGCTGCACAAAGCAGTAATACGGCTGTGGTTTCCACAACTATCAGTGGAAGCATCCTGCGCATCATCGAGGGAAGTCCCGGTATCGCACAGATCACTGTGACCGCCGATGACGGATCGACACTCGAAGCAGAGGATATTTTCACTGTAGATGTGAACGGACCGCCGGTTGTGGCAGCACCGCTTGCAGACGTATCCCTCGACGAAGGGTTTGGAACTTCAACGATCGATCTCACTGGCACCTTCTCCGATCCGGAAAGTGATCCGCTGACCTACGCGGCCAGCAGCAACAACCCGGGTGTGGTCCAGGTGGGTGCCTCAGGAACGACGCTTACCATCACCGAAGTTGGTATTGGTACGGCCAATATTACGGTAACGGCAAGTGACGGATCGACATTAACAGTTCAGGATGTATTTACAGTAGATGTGAACGGCGGTCCCGTTGTTGCGACAGGTATCAGCGACAGGGCTTACGATGCAGGTTTTGGTTCGGTGGATATCAGCCTGGTGGGCGTATTCAGTGATCCGGAAGGCGATGCGCTTTCCTACACGGCAGTGAGTGCCGATGAAACGATCGTGTTCGCTGAAACCAACGGAAACATCCTGACCCTCACCGAAACAGGGTTCGGGATCACCACCGTAACGGTAACAGCAAGCGATGGTTCTTCACTTAGTGTGGATGAAGTATTCCAGGTAGATGTGAACGGAGCTCCCGAGGTGGCCGCCGGTATCAGCGATGTGGCACTCAATGAAGGATTTGTCAGCACCGACATCGACCTGACAGGCGCATTCAGCGATCCTGATGGCGATCCATTGACCTACAGTGCGGTCAGCCTGGATCCAACCGTGGTAACAGCAAGTGCAACAGGAAGTATCCTTACCATCAGCGAAGTGAGTCATGGTGTCACAGAGGTGGTAGTTACGGCCAGCGATGGATCCAGCCTGTCGATCAGCGATAATCTGGTGGTTGATATCAACGGCGGTCCCGATATTTCAGGAACACCCCTGGCAGACTTGCAGTTGGATGAAGGATTTGGAACGATGACAGTGGACCTCTCCACAGGCTTCAGCGATCCGGAAGGAGATGTACTCTCCTTTACAGTGTCCAGCAGCGATGAAACCGTTGTAACCACAAGTGTAGTCAATAGTACGCTTACCATCACTGAAATGAGTCCGGGACAATCACTCATTTCGGTAACCGCAGGAGATGGTTCCGGTTTAACTGCCGGCGATGACTTCCTCGTTGATGTCAACGGCAGCCCGGCAGTGGCAGCCGAACTCAGTGATGTGGCATTGAATGAAGGATTCAACATGTACGAGGTGGATCTCACGGGCGCATTCAGCGATCCTGAGTCGGATCCCCTGACCTATACAGCCACAAGTGCCGACATTGCAATCGTGACCGTTAGTGTGGACGGAACGACACTCACTATTACAGAAGTGGATCATGGCACTACCGCAGTAACGGTGACCGCCAGTGATGGCTCGTCGCTTTCAGCAAGCACAGACTTTACGGTCGCTGTGAACGGCGCACCCGATGTCACGGCACCGCTCGCCGATGTTTCACTGGTAACAGGCTTTGGCAGCACCGCGTTTGATTTTTCAGGTGTATTTACAGATCCTGAAGGGGATGCGCTCTCCTACGCGATTTCCAACAGCGATCCTGCAGTTGTGACCGCTGCGCTGAACGGCACAGAGATCACGATCACGGAAGCCACCTACGGAACGGCCACCATCACCGTGACAGCGGATGATGGTCAGCTTACCACCGCAGCACAATTTGAGGTGAACGTGGAGGTGATCCTGCCGCCCGACTGGACGTTTGAGCCGGCAGATTTCGACTTTGACGGACAATTGACCGCACAGGTGTATATCGACCGGGATACGGTACGTTCAGGATTCCTCGGTGCATTCGTGGATGGTCAGTGCAGGGGCATCGTGGATCCCATTTATTTCGAAGTGGAAGATTACTACGTATTCAATATGATCGTTTACAGTGAAGTCAACTCTGGCGAGTATTTGAAATTCAAGTACTTTGACTACAAGACCAGCACGGAATATGAACTTTATGATTCTGTAGCTTTCACTGCCGATATGATCATCGGGGATGCATTTACGCCGGTCAGGTTGCACTACTACCTTGACTTCGAAAAGCCGTTTGTCACCGGCTGGAACTGGTTCTCCATGAACCTGGATGCACTTGACAGGAGCGTTGGATCCGTGATGCCGGATTGTGTCGTGGAAGGGGATTACATCAAAAACCAGACGGTATCGGCAACCTACTATGACGACTTCGGCTGGTTCGGTAACCTGGAAGAGATTGATCCTACGATGCTCTACAAAACGAAGATCAATACCGCCTGCGGTATCCGTGCAATGGGTAATTCCGTAAGCCTGCAGAATACGCCCATTCAGATCGTAACCGGGTGGAACTGGATCGGTTACCTGCCGGACGAATCCCTGCCGGTGGAAGAAGCGCTTGGCGGATATACCGTTACCGACCTTGACTATATCAAGAGCCAGGTGGCCTCTGCGACCTATTACGACGGCTTTGGCTGGTACGGAAGCATGGGAACAATGAACCCCGGTGAGGGTTATATGTTTAAAGTTGCGCAACCATCGACGCTGGTATATCCCGATCCGAC
>CAZOXI010000347.1:0-4446 GCA_964583445.1 uncultured Bacteroidaceae bacterium
ACAGGATATCCCAGGGCACCAAAATATTATATCATCAAGTGGCTTACAGACTACATCCGTAAATATGGTATCAATGCCTATCGCCTTGATACCGCCAAGCATACTGAAGAAGAAGTATGGAGCGATCTCAGGAAAGAGGCTGAACGTGCCTACAATGAATGGCTTACGGCGCATCCGGATAAGTTCCCCGGTGATACATTTTATATGGTGGGTGAAGTATATAATTATGTAATTTCGGGAGGCAGGTTGTTTGACTATGGCGATACCCTGGTTGATTTCTATGCTGAGGGCATCGATCACCTGATCAACTTCGAGTTCAAATATGATGCAAGGCACCATTATGAAGTGCTTTTCTCAAAATATTCATCGATCCTGCATGATGAACTCGAAGGGAAAGGGGTCATGAACTACCTCAGCTCGCATGATGACAGTGATCCTTTCGACAAAATGCGTGAACAACCATTTGAAGCAGCCACCAAACTACTTTTATGTCCCGGTGCAAGCCAGGTTTACTACGGCGATGAATCGTCCCGGTTGCTTTTCGCCCCGGGAGCCAATGGCGATGCCAACCTGCGTTCCTTTATGAACTGGGATAAGCTTGAAGAAAATGCGGACGTCAATGGGTATCGCCTTCAGGAAATACTTGAACACTACAGTAAACTTGGAAAATTCAGACGTGACCATCCCGCTGTGGGTGCAGGCCGGCATGAAATGATTTCCATGGAACCCTATGTCTTTAAACGTACATATTCCTTAGGAGATCAAATTGACCAGGTGGTGATCGGACTGGACCTCGAGGCAGGTCTTAAACACATTGATGTTGAAGGAGTGTTCGTCGACGGAACAGCGCTCATCGACCGTTATTCCGGGGAGGAAGTAATGGTCAGAAATGGCACGGCTTCATTCAGGTCAAACGCAACAATAGCGCTTCTTGGAAGATATTAAGATTTCTGGTGATAAAAAAGAACCCGGCGATGCACGGCAGTATGCACCCTCTAACATAGCTGCCAACCAAACAACCAAACCCTACTCGCACTAAATGCACCGCCGGGTGTAGTATCTTTATGTATCAGTCGCTGAACGCTTCGATACCTTACATGCGTTGCGAAAAAAATATTTGCAGGTAAATCCAGGGCACACAACCTGTTTGATGAAACTAAACAGGAATAAAATGCGCATTTTCAAAATTCCCCCTGATGCCCTGCTCATATATATGACTTATAATTAGATTTAAATGTTCAATTAAATAATGTTAAAAAATTATAAGAATGACAATTATTAATAACCATGCAATGATCCATAATTTTTCGCGCGGGTAAACAAATACGGTCCCTCTCCTGTTGTAACAAAAAGGTTCAGTACATGAAAAGACGGTTTTTTATCAAACGATCAATTGCAGCAGGCTCGGGGATTGCAGCGCTCTCTGCCTTCCCATATCATCTTTACGCACGTGATAAGGCATTACATCCCTATGACAGGGTGCAACTGGGCAATACGGGAATCGAAATTTCCCGCATGGCCATGGGGACCGGGACCAGCGGATTTCGGGGCAGCTCCAACCAGACGCGCAAGCTGGGGATCAGGGGGCTTGCAGACCTGCTGCGTGCCGCATATGATGAGGGAATCAATTTTTGGGACGCAGCAGACCAGTATGGCACACATCCGCATCTTAAAGAAGCACAAAAAAAGATCAAGCGTGAGAATGTGGTGATCCTCACCAAATCCACCTCCATCACAGCCGGAGGCATGAAAAAAGACCTGGATCGGTTCAGGAAGGAAATGGGTACGGATTATTTGGATATCGTATTGCTCCATGCCGTCACCAACGGCAACTGGCGCAATGATCTGAAAGGACCCATGGAAGTCCTTTCTGAGGCAAAAGAACAGGGAATCATCAGGGCGCACGGCATTTCATGCCATTCCCTTGAAGCATTGGAGCAGGCAGCTGAAGATCCATGGGTGGATGTAGACCTTGCCCGGTTCAATCCTGCAGGTGCGCGGATGGATGCCGATGTTGCGACAGTGACAACAGTACTACAGCGTATGAAAGACAATGGCAAAGGAATCATTGGCATGAAAGTATACGGTGGCGGGGTGCTCGTGGACCACAAGGACAAATGCCTGCAGTTTCATACCGGGCATGATTTTATTGACGGCTTCACACTGGGTATTGAAAGTGCAGAACAGCTTCAGGACGTGCTTACACGGCTGCCAGCGGCCAGTGTCAGGGGCTGACTGGGAACCTCGTAACCAGCTACTTTTCGCGACAGAATGATAAACAGACTTTTTTGCTGGACATTGCTTAAGAATCTCTGATCTTTTTGCTGTTCCCGGTTCTTTCTTGTATTTTCATTGGAAAAATCGAGACATATGGAATACATACCAGCACATTCACGTTACAAGCAGGTACCCTATAATCGTTGTGGTAAAAGCGGATTGAAACTCCCTGCTGTTTCACTTGGCCTCTGGCATAACTTCGGTGAGGACCGTTCATTTGAAAGCAGTCAGAAACTCCTGTTACATGCATTTGACAGGGGAGTTACACATTTTGACCTCGCAAATAATTATGGACCTCCTCCTGGTTCTGCAGAAGAGACACTCGGAAAAGTACTTGCAGGACCGCTAAAGGCCTACAGGGATGAGCTTATCATTTCATCGAAGGCCGGTTATTACATGTGGCCAGGTCCCTATGGTGAATGGGGGTCAAAAAAATACCTGGTCTCCAGCCTTGATAAGAGTCTTAAAAGGCTCGGACTGGAATACGTAGACATTTTTTATTCCCACCGTCCGGATCCGGATACACCATTCGAGGAGACCATGGCTGCGCTCGATCAAATTGTAAGAAGCGGGAAAGCCCTGTACATTGGCCTCTCCAATTACAGCGCAGAGCAGACCCGGGAGGCCACTTCCATTTTAAAATCGCTTGGAACTCCCTGCCTGATCCACCAGCCGCGTTACAATATGATGGACCGCTGGGTGGAAGATGGTTTACTGGATGTACTCGAAGAGGAGGGCGTCGGCTGCATCCCCTTCAGTCCGCTTGCACAGGGATTGCTGACGGATAAGTACATCAACGGGATTCCCGGGGATTCCCGCATGGCCGGCAGGAGTATATTTCTGCGCACCAATGCACGCACGGATGAGTTGGTGGAAAAGATCAAGAAACTGAATGCTATGGCAGCTGACCGCAACCAGACCCTGGCACAAATGGCCCTGGCATGGCTCCTGAAAGATTCCCGGATCACCAGCGTACTGATCGGCGTTAGTAAGATCAGCCAGATCGATGACAGCCTGGAGGCAGCCGGAAGCAGCGAATTCAGTGCAGAAGAGCTGGAAAAAATTGAGCAGATCCTCAGGGATTGAAACTGAACCAGTTACCCTGAGCTACATTGAAATTTTATATCTAGTTAAATCATAAGGTTTTAACTAATATTTATAGGCTTGATAGAATCCTGAATTATGAAAAATATCAAATGGGGCATCCTGGGATGCGGGGGCATCGCGCATAAATTTGCGCAGGCCTTACAGCATACCGAAGGAGCCATTCTTTATGCTGCTGCAGCCAGGGATGGTGAACGGGCTTCAAATTTTGCCCGCCAATGGGGGTTTAAAAAACCAGTTGAAGGATACAGGGCATTGGTTGCCGATCCGGAAGTGGATATTGTTTATATTGCCACCCCACACAGCTACCACTATGCGCATACCAGGCTTTGCCTGGAAGCCGGCAAGCACGTGCTGTGTGAAAAGCCATTTACAGTCAACGCCGGCCAACTGCGCAAATTGATCACGCTAGCACAGTCAAAGCAACTGTTCATGATGGAAGCCCTCTGGTCAAAGTTTCTTCCCGGGATCATCAAGACGAAGGAGTTGGTAGATACCGATGTAATTGGCAAAGCAGTAGTCATGGATGTAAATTTTGGCATTCATTTTCCATATGATGTGGAACACCGGATCTATAATCCATTGCTCGCAGGAGGAGCTTTGCTTGATTTAGGCATCTATCCGCTTTTCCTTTCGTTATACCTCTTCGGCAAGCCGAGTGTTATGAAAGCACATGCTGTATTGAATGAAAATAACATAGACCTCACTACCTCAATTATTACACAAAGTGATTCAGGTACATTGTGTAATCTGAACACCACCACGCAGGCCAACACACCCGTAACAGCAAGTATTTCGGGTACAAATGGTTCTATTGAACTGGGCGCCTGGTGGTTCACCCCTGTGGACATTAGTTTGCGGGTGAATGGCAGGGAAGACAATATCTTCCCATTTCCCCCTATCATCAATGGTTATGAATATGAAGCCATGGAGGTCATCAGGTGCCTGAATGAAGGGAAAACGGAAAGTGATATCATGCCCTTCAGTTTCAGCATCATGTTACTGGAACAGATGGATGAGATCAGGAGGATAACAGGCATCACCTATCCTGATGTAATTGAAAGT
>CAZOXI010000348.1:0-4437 GCA_964583445.1 uncultured Bacteroidaceae bacterium
ACCCAGAGCGGAATATCTTGAATTACCTGCTTTCCATTCTTCAAAACTTGTTCCGGGACTAATTCTGAGTATGACGACATCTTTGTAGTTTTCACCGTATTTCTTGTATAATTCTTCGGCAAAATATGGTTCACGACTATAGTTACTGTACAACATGAGGACTAACACTTTGCCTTTCGTTTTATTCCAGTCATATGGTTTCCCATTCATGCCGATCAGGTTCATTACAGGTCCATTACTACCAGGAGTGATCGCCTCTCTTCTTTTCAGTAATTCTTTTATGTAATCTCGGGAACCCTGGTGATTGCAATTCTCGAGATAGTCTTTAACAATATAATCATCTGTGATATTTTGGGTGTAGAACAATCTCCCTGCAATTTGTTCAGCAATCATGTTTCCATAAGCTAAATAGAAAGGATAGCCTTCTAAAAGAAGCTTTGTAAATTCGGTGTCAGCTAACCGTCCGGGAGGATTGACCGGGAATCCCCCTGTATTTTGGAATTTGAAAATATTGAATCTCAAATTTATATAAGTAGTTATAAGTGGATCATAAAACTGTAGGAACTTGTGATCAGGATAACGCGGCATTTCCGGCAAAAGAAGAACTTCTTCGTCAAGTGTGGGTTTTCGATTTTCGCGGTATTGGTCAGCAAAACCATTCCAAAACTCATAATATTTCACAATACCTAAAGCACTATTATATTCTGAGTCCAGAAACGTGTAGAAATCCTTCGAAATATTATCCTTTTCTTGTTTGAGCATTGCATACCTTCTCTCGATTGAGTTTTTCAGCGAAAAGTTGTTGCGAATCATGCCATTGGGTATCTTCTGATTAGGATGATAAATACGGAAACTGATATCCATTCCGGGCATTAGTCTCAGCTTATGGAATAATTCACTATCCTCATATCCTCTTCCTGAAAAAGCAATCTCGTTGAGATCACTATCACTGCAGATATAAATGCTATCGCCTGGTTTTACATGGAGCTGAAGATGTGGTGTACTTGTAGGTTTTGATCTGAAGAAAAAGACGTTGTAAAATGTATTTTCTACAATGTCAAGTTTGATTGAAAATCGGCCGGATGAGTCCTTTTTCATTTCTATATATTCAACATCTCCATCGAGTATACTTTTTGGAGTTGTCAGCTCGACTTTGTTACTTCCCCCGGTATAATTCCCACAGATCCAGGTAGGTTTAACAGAGCCTGAATAGTATTTTAATTCTATACTTCCTGAAATGTCAACTATATCTGTTCTGCTTTGATACAGCCTTCCGGTTTGAATTTTATCTTCATCTCCAATGTAAGATGTATAATGGAGGTTTCTGAGTAAGCCAGACCTGTTGTCGATGGTGTAACGCCCAATCAGGGTATAATATTTTTTTGGGAATGAATTTTCGGGTCTTCTGATGTGATTATCTACAATATATTCATATGTAGTTGATTCATTGTTTTTTTCAATCTGTTTAGTTGTTAGGACTTCGCCATTATTCCGTTTAGTGGAAGTCTTTTTTGTCCCAACGATTGTGTTCATCTCACTTAAAAAAGTTAAGCTCCAGAGTAATCGTTCTTCATTCAGAATTTGAGCAATATGATCTTCAATTCTTTCGTCAACTGAGATTTTTCTAAGCGCCAAATAGTTGATAAGTTCATTCTTTATCTGTTTCAAATTTAATACCCTTATCTTACCGGATGAAGGGTAATATTCTATCTGATAGTTAACATCATTCAGAAAGCAATTTATCACATCCCGGTAATGTGTTCCAAATGATGGATAACGAGGGTCATAATTAGAATGGTAATGATCTGCATCCGTCTTTGTATCACTATAAACTACCCGGAAATTTACACTATAACAATTGTCTTTCCCAACCTCAATCACTTTGAAATATAATTTTAAAATTGAGTTTACTTCGGTACGAGATTTGGAATCTTCCATTTTGGGTGAGTTTGAAATGATCGACCCTTTTGGAAAACGGGTAATGTATTTTAGTTTTTCTTTTTTGACATAGACAAATTCATCGCCAGGCTTGAGGTTTACCTGATGAGTGGAGGTGATTTTTTCCTGCGAATATGAAGTGATGGTTCCGCAAAGCAGTAAAAGGATCGCTAAAGTTATTTTCGCTGTTTTCATCATTGGGGTAGTAATTTAAATATAACCACAAATATTCAAACAATACTGAATTGAGGCAAGGATTAGTTATTGTGCGGTTACTTTGGCCTATTAAAAGGTATTCAATCCCTTTTTTTTGATCATAAAATGAGTTGAAACATGTACCCATATTTTTTTTGCCAGAAAGTTTGATACAACGGTTGGTATTATAACTATTAAAATTGCAAAAATAGCATAGAAATAATTCGAGATTAGTAGCATTTTTCACTGCCTTACTCAAAAAATTTATATCAATGAATGCATGCAAGAGGCAAATGAAGAAATAGCTTTGCACTAAACTGAATTTCAAAATGAGTGTCCTTTTCCAGCGTCCTTTTGCACTATTTTGCTACTTTTTGTGATCCTGTGATCCCTTCTTTTTTGCCAGCTTTTTGCCAGCAAATTTCTTTCCAGGTCATCGGATATTGAATCAACATTAAGGTGTAAACTCCCATCATTCTAACGGTCATTATAAATCGGAGGAAGGGAGGGTCATTACCCTCGATTTGGAACTATATTGTCTGATTTTGAGACGATACCGTCCAATTTTGAGACGATACCATTTGACTTTGTGCTTTGAATTCTCGTAACTTGTTTCTGTTTTAATGTATAAGCCATTCAATTACCATGAAACGCAAAACCAATTCTTCTCGAATCGGGTTCCCTATACTTAATTAATCCAAACAAAATGCAAAAAAAGATCTTTCTCCTTTTAACCGTCGTACTGGCCATAATCCAGTGCAACAGTCCGCCCCCCATGCCGGAGAAACCTGACCTTGCACCTGTCAAACCAGTGGTCGATGAATACTGGGGTGTCGATCTGACCGATCCTTATCAGTACATGGAGAATATGGAGGACAGCCTGGTCCGGAACTGGATGATCGCTAATGCCGACTATGCCAAGGCCGTCCTGGATGGAATTTCGGGCCGTCAGGGACTCCTCGACAAGATGAAGGAGTTTGACGAGCGGGTATCTGACCGGATTACCAACCTGATCATCCTGGACAATGACCGGTACTTCTACCTGAAAACCACCCCCGAGGATGAAACGGGCAAACTTTACACCCGGGAAGGATACAAGGGTGAGGAACGCATGCTATTTGATCCCCAGACGTATAACGATGACAGCCTGGACTATGTCATCGGAAGTATCTCCCCGACCTTCGAGGGGGCCAAGGTGGCCTTCAGCCTTCAGCCTAACGGAACGGAAAATACCATTACCAAGATCATGAACGTGGAATCCGGGGAATTTTTTCCAGAGGAGTTAACACTATCTTTTGGCGGGAATTCATGGCTGGCTGACGGGGAACACTTCCTGTACACGAAGATCAATTCCGAAGATGTACACGATCCTGCGCGCTTCATTTACCCCAAGTCATACATACACCGGGTCGGCACCAGCCAGGAGGATGATCCGCTCTTTTTCAGCGCCGGGAAGTACCCGGAAATGGGCATTGAACCGGCCGAGTTGCCAATTGCCTTCTATGACCAGTATGCTGATCACCTGTTTATCGGATTCTTTAACGTTGAACATTACATGACCATTTTCGTGGCAGATGGCAAGGAAGTTTTTGACGACAGTGTGAATTGGAGCCAGGTATGCAGCAAGAAAGATGAGATCCAGAACTTTTATCCGATGAATGACCGGTTATTCGTGTTCACGGCAAAAGGGGCACTGAATTACAAGGTTCTTGAGACCGACCTGTGGGCCCCCGATTTTCTGAACGCAAAAGAGTTCATTCCCGAGCCCGGTGACGGGATACTGGATAATTTTAGTTTCACCAATGATGCATGTTTTTTCACGGTGAAGTCCAATGGGACCTCCACGCGTCTTTTCAGGAAGGAGATGCAGGGGGATATTGCAGAGGTGAAGTTGCCCGTTGCCGCGGGTTCGGTGGGCCTCAGGACCAAGGGTTACAAGTTCCCCGACGTATGGGTGGGGCTTACCGGATGGACCCTGGACGGGAAGCGGTTCCGGTACCTTGCAGAAGAGAAATCCTTCGTGCCCGAGCCCCTCTCAGAAAAGGCCGAGTACCCCGAGTTCAACGACCTGGTAGTGGAAGAGCTGATGGTTCCCTCATACGATGGAGTAGAAGTTCCTCTTTCACTGATCTACAGGAAGGGGCTTATTAAGGATGGCTCAACCCCGGTGATGATCTCTGGGTATGGATCTTATGGGATCAGTAACAATCCGGGATTCAATGCCAACCGCATGCTGTGGCCTTACCATGGTGGAATCTGGGCCGTGGCCCATGTAAGGGGTGGCGGCGCTCTTGGGGAAGCCTG
>CAZOXI010000349.1:0-1323 GCA_964583445.1 uncultured Bacteroidaceae bacterium
CCTTGCGAAGTACCATTTCCCTGGATCTGCTTACAGAAGGTGTATACTTTCTAAAAGTGACATCAGAAGATGCTGCTGAAGCCGTGGTGAGGATCATGAAACAGTAATCAAATACCATTGATGTGGTCATGGGATATCTGCGACGGCATCATTTTGGGTCATTATACCGAAATAAACCGGGCAAAGGGGCGTTGATGCTTCTTTGCCCGGCTTTTTTATCAGCCCATATCCCGGTTGAATAGAAGAGCAGGGCGAGCGTGATCAATATGGAGGAGGGAATGAGCACATCAGATTATTTAGTAAATATAAATAGAAAAAAGCCATACCTGCAATGCGGTACGGCTTCATTATTTACTTTTATTCAGTTGGTTATTTTCAATATATTGTCCGTCCCCGGGCATAACCATAAAAAGACAGCGCGAAATGGAGGAGATAACCGGAATTGAATTTTCCTGATTATCCCAAATCTATTTCCAGTACATCTCCATTCTCTGTAACGGGATACGTTTCCAGGGGATCATTGGCAGGACCATTCATCACTGAACCATTGGTGCTGAAAAGTGATCCGTGACATGGACACGGAAGGTTATTGTCATTGGCATTATAGGTGACCTGGCATGCTGAATGCGTGCATACGCTTGACAGTGCAATATAATTTCCCCCGCTGTTGATGATGATCACGTTGTTCCGTATTACAAATCCCCCGGCCGTCAGCAGGGCGCTGTTTTGCGTGTCAGTGAGGTCCACTACAAGCGGACCGTCACCATTGCTTCCGTTGTTTCCATTCGGGTCTGCGATCGGATCTTCTTCACATGCGGTAATCACCGCCGGAAGGACAATAAGGGTTCCTGCTCCTTTGGCAAGGTTTCCGATAAAATTTCTTCTTTCCATGGCATTTATTTTTTCCTCGTAGAGATCCTAAATGGCATGTACAGCGGGCATGTGCTGATCAGCGCGGTGCCCAGGGGTATGATACCAATGAGTCCCCACCATGATTTGAAATAAATACCTGTTGCAATGATTGCCAATCCGAGGATGGCCCGGATCCAACGGTCTGCTTTTCCCATATTCTTTTTCATAATATTATATTGTTTTAATTTAGTCCAAATATACAGCAGTAAGTCAATAGAATTATGTGACCGTGGTTACAATATGTAAAAAATTATGATTAATTCCCTGTGATTATGATTAATTCTTTGGGTAAGGGTTATAATATAATGATCTTTCCTCTCTCTAGTGAAATGAGGTTGTCTTTTTCCATCTGCTTGAGAAGTCGTGAAATGACCTCCCGGGCTGTACCGATCTCTCCGGCAAGTTTTTGGT
>CAZOXI010000349.1:1333-4437 GCA_964583445.1 uncultured Bacteroidaceae bacterium
GCGTGATCTCGACCACATTATTCACTGCCCGGTCGGAAATATATTTGAACAACCGTTGGTCCACACTCTTAAACGTGATCAGATCTACCAGCGTCATCAATTCTGTCATGCGGTCGTAGTAGAGGCTGATGACAAATTTGCGCCAGCCGGGGTACCGGTTCATCCAGTCCCGGACTTTTGCGGCATCCACCCCGATCAGCCGGGCTGTGCTTTCTGCAACGGCTTCTGCCTGGCTCTCCTTTTCATTGAGGCAGGAAGTGATGGAGAGGATACAGCTTTCCCCCGGGGAAATATGGTAAAAAACGATTTCCCTCCCATTTTCATCTGTCTTTCTTAATTTAATGGAACCTTCCAGCACCAGTGGGATGTTTTTTATAAATTGGTGTTCCCGGAGGATCACTGTCCCGCTCCTCAATTCAAGGACTTCAGACTGGCTGATCTCGTCCATCAGCTCTTTCTCAAAGGCATGTTTTGAAAAAACATCGGTTGTATCCATTCCCTTTGTGTATTTATTTACCCGGAGGGCAACAACTGATAACTGCTTGTTGCACCCCGGACCCATATTTATTTATGCAGGTCGGCATGCAAATCCGGTATGATTATTTGAAGCCCTTCCACCTGATTCAAATCATTTCGTGACGATAAGGCAGCATCATACCCTGGACACTCATTATGCGGTGTAGTTCGATTAATCTGCATTCTGATCCACGTCAAAATGATACACTGTCCTGGTATAATATGTATCACCCGGTTCCAGGATTGTGCTCGGGAAATTGGGTTGATTCGGGGAGTCGGGAAAATGTTGTGTTTCCAGGCATAGTCCGGCATTTTTTACATAGGTAAATGTCCCCGAGCTCAGTGATCCGTCCAGGAAATTACCGGTGTAGAACTGTACCCCGGGTTCCATGGTGAACACTTCCATCACACGACCCGATTCCGGATCCTTTAGTCGAGCGATCCAGATCAGGCTGTCGGTACTTTCCCTGTCGATCACAAAATTATGGTCATATCCGCCATCGGTTGCGTCAATATCGCGTCCGATGGGTTTGGGTTCTGTAAAATCAAAAGGTGTTCCTTCAACGGGTGCGATTTCCCCTGTCGGAATCAGCTCGTCATTTACAGGGGTATAATGAGAAGCCTTCAATTCAAGTACATGATCCAGGATCGTCCCTTCCCCGGCAAGATTAAAATAGGAGTGGTGGGTGAGGTTGACCGGCGTGGGTTTGTCGGTAGTCGCCCTGTAGCTGATCTCCAGGTCTTTGCCGACCAGTGCATATACAACGGTAACATCGAGGTTTCCTGGATATCCCTCTTCCATGTGTTCACTGAAATATTTGAGCTGAAGCGCTTCTCCATTCCCTGTTTCGATGATCTTTGGCTCCCATACCACGTCGTCGAATCCGATGTCCCCGCCATGAAGGGTATTGTTGCCGTTGTTAATCGCCAGGTTGTAGGTCTGTCCGTTCAATTCAAAGGTTCCTTTTGCAATGCGGTTCCCGAACCTGCCGATCAGCGCTCCGAAGTTCGGATGACCCGCAAGGTATTGTTCCAGGTTGTCGAATCCAAGTGCCACATTACCAGGATTACCTTCCGCATCCGGGGTGATGATCTCGGTGACAATGCCACCGTAATTGGTGATCTTAACCGTAATACCATCCTCCGATGTCATGGTATACAAGAAGGTACTGTCTCCATCAGGCATCAGTCCGAAAAATTCTTTTTTGATCCCGTCGTCAGTTTCATTTTCATTGTCAGCAGGTTGGTTTTTACAGGCATTCAAAAGGAGGGCTGATCCAGCGATCAACGCGATAATTAGTAGGTTGTTGATTTTCATCGTTACGGTTTGTGTTATGTTGTTTTTAATTTGGAAAATATTTCTTTGATTGTTTTGTCCGGTGCAGATTCATTTTGATAACAAATCTCGTACGGCATGACGTCCTTCTCGCACGGCGTTTCACCCTGAACGATTGGATCTATTTTCTTTCAAATTCGAGTCGTTCTCCGCGGATCATTTCGTTGAACAGCCCGTTTTTAAACACCAGTTGTCCATTCACAAACGTATGGGTAACCCTGGAATGGAATACCTGTCCTTCCAACGGTGTCCATTTACATTTATAATAGGTGTTTTTGTGCGAAACATTCCATTCCCAGTTCGGGTCCACCAGCACCAGGTCCGCTTTGAACCCCGGGCGTATAAATCCACGGTCCTTCAGGTTATAAAGCACGGCAGGAGCATGGCACATCTTCTCCACCACCTTTTCAACGGTCATCCTGCCCTGGTGGACGAACTCCATCATGGCGGTCAGGGAGTGCTGCACCATGGGTCCTCCTGAAGGTGAATCGAAATACCGGCTCTGTTTTTCTTCAATGGTATGGGGGGCATGATCCGTGGCAACCACATCCAGCTGGTCATAGAGCATGGCCTGGAAGAGGGCATCCCTGTCACTGGACTTTTTTACGGCAGGGTTCCATTTTACCAGTGAACCTTTCTGTTCGTAATCATCATCACTGAACCACATGTGGTGGATGCATACCTCCGCGGTGATTTGCTTATCACTGAGGTAGTCGCCCTTTGTAAACAGCCCCAGTTCCTTTTCGGTACTGATATGCAGCACATGCAACCGGGTATTATATTTACGTGCCAGTTCCACTGCAAGCGAGGATGACTTGTAGCAGGCTTCCTCGCTGCGGATCAGCGGGTGTGCCCAGACAGGTATTTTATCGCCGTATTTTTCCCGGTATACCTCAGTATTTTTCCGAATGGTCTCCTCATCCTCACAGTGTGTGGCGACCAGGGTGGGGGATTCGGAGAAAATTTGTTCCAGGGCTTTCCGGTCATCTACCAGCATATTGCCCGTGGAAGAACCCATGAAGACTTTCACCCCGCAGTTCTTTTCAGGATCCAGCTTTTTGATCTCACCGATATTGTCGTTGGTGGCGCCCAGGTAGAAAGAGTAATTCGCAAAGGATTTCTCAGCAGCCAGGTCGTATTTCTTTTCCAGTTCTTCGATCGTTACTGCCTGTGGTTTGGTATTGGGCATTTCCATGTAGGAGGTCATCCCTCCGGAGACAGCCGCCTTGGATTCGGTAAAGATATCCGCCTT
>CAZOXI010000350.1:0-4427 GCA_964583445.1 uncultured Bacteroidaceae bacterium
TTTGGGCTCCTCAGCTTTCGCCTCTTCTTTCACTTCCTCTTTCACCTCTTCAGCTGCGCGTGCTTCTGCTTTCGCTTCTGCTGCAGGCTCTTCAGCATCTGCAGGTGCCTCCCCGGCTTCAGCGGCAGCTTCTTCCGCGAGCAATTCGGATCTTTGTTTCTCGATTTCAAGGGCACGCTCCTCTTTGACTTTCGTTTCAGCGGCCAATCGATCTTTCTTTTGTGCCTCTGACTCATTCTGAAGTTTGTCTACCTTGGCCTGGATTTTTTCTTCTTTTTGCTTCATCCAGGTCTGGAAACGGTTTTCAGCTTCAGCTTCATCAAAAGCTCCTTTCCGCACCCCTTCCATGAGGTGTTTCTTATACATTACCCCTTTATAGGATAGGATGGCCCTACAGGTATCTGTAGGTTGAGCGCCCTTCTGCACCCATTCAAGTGCACGGTCGAAGTCCAGAATAATGGTAGCAGGATTTGTATTGGGGTTGTATTGTCCCAATGTTTCAATGTACTTACCATCTCGTGGCGCCCTGCCATCAGCAACTACAATAGAGTAGATCTTTGAAAACTTGCGACCTCGTCGCGCTAATCTGATTCTAGCAGGCATACTTGTTGATTTTAAATTTATAACTTTTCAAAAAACGTGGCTGCAAAGGTAGTCTTTCCGGGTTTATATGCAAAAAATTTAATTAAATAATTCCAGGGGGGTGAGCATTGTATACAAACGTTGGAAGGTCTATACCAGGAAATCTTCTTAATAATACCAAATCACCGTATTTCGCGCCGTAATCATACAAATGGCTTTACACCTGACTTTCCGGATTGGTTACAATACGAATATGATTATTTCACCACCAGTTTCTCTGACCAGGTTTGCTCGCCCTGGATCACCTTGACAAAATAAATACCGGTGTTCAGGTCACTGATATCAAGATCCGCCTTGAACACCTCGTGATTCAAAATGAACGCTTTATCGAAATGCCGGACCATCTTGCCTGTAAGATCGAAGATCTTGATCTCCGGTACGATGGTATTTTTCGCACTGAATTCAACATTCAGCTGATCAGTTGCGGGATTGGGATATATGTTCAGGGGCTTCTCGTCCTGGAAGCCCATAAAGACGGCACTTGCAGAGAAGGAAATAAAAAATACCATCAACAGGAGTGTAATTCTTTTTTCCATAACAGTGGTTTTTTTTAAATGCATCAAAAATCGCGCCACATATGCTTGAGTCTCTGGTCAACACCTGGAGCATCCCTTGTTTCCATAACGTGAATATCCTCGTTTTCCCTGGACAGGAAGCAGCCTCGTTCTCCCGCGTCAGGAAGCATCCGGGTTTGCCGGGTCAGGGCAGCCCTGCATGACCGGGATCCTGATATGCTGTGACCTGCACATCTATTACGTTGCACCAGGCAGAAATGTTACGTTGCTACCTGGCTATGCCAGGAAACCAGCTGTGGCCGGGGAGGAATTACCGGTGACAGAACCAGCACGCATAGGGGAATAGTACAAGATGCCATGCTGCCTGTCTGCACATCAGCAATCCTCCCCGCAACCCCCATGTCTGATTCTCAAAACTTATCAACATAGGTCGGATAATAACCACAAATTTCTACCTTTATATCCTGGCACCTTATTTTCTTATATAGCTGAATATTAACTTACTAGATCCCGGAAAAGCGCCTATGTTTTTAATTTTTGATACGGAGACCACCGGATTGCCCAGGAGCGACAATGCCCCGATCGAACAGCTTGACAACTGGCCACGTGTGGTCCAGATCGCCTGGCAGCTGCACGACAAAACCGGCAAATTAGTGGAAGTGGAAAACCTGGTCATCCGTCCGGATGGATACGAGATCCCCTACTCAGCGGAAAAGGTGCATGGCATCTCCACAGAACTTGCAATGGAGACCGGCATCCCTGTTGCAGAAGCCCTCAATAAATTTGCAAGTGCCGTCAATCGTTCTTCGTTCATCATTGGACATAACGTGCAGTTTGACCTGAAGATCACTGCGGCAGAATTCCTGCGTGCGAAAATCGAAAACAAACTGCTCACCACGCCATCGGTATGCACCATGGAGCTGACCCGCGAGTTCTGCAAGCTGCCCGGACGTGGAAATAGGTACAAATCCCCGAAGCTGGAGGAGCTTTATACGATCCTGTTTTCAGAATCATTTGCCGAGGCCCACAATGCCTCGGCAGATGTGAATGCCACCGCCAGAACTTTTTTTGAACTGTACCGCAGGAGGGTCATCTCCCCTGAACTCCTGAAAATAGACCCCGGTGACCATAAACTATTCCTGGAGGTTAATACTGATCAAATACAACCCTTCGACATCAAAGTAGAATCGATCTCCACTGTTGAGCACCCTAAGGAACGGGCTGCAGAGATCGTCTCTGAGTCAGATGTTTCGGCACAGGAGGTGAATTTTTGCCACCTGCATGTGCATACCCAGTATTCCATCCTCGACGGGGCAGCCAACATTCCCGTACTGATCAGCAAGGCGGTGGATGACGGCATGAAGGCCATCGCGATTACGGACCACGGCAACATGTTTGGCGTCAAGGAATTCCACAATGAAGCGGTGAAGCGCGGGATCAAACCGATCCTTGGTGTGGAAGCATATGTAGCGCATCGCTCCCGGCACAGCAAATCGGACAAGAACCTGGATGGCAATGACCACCTGGTCCTGCTGGCCAAATCAAAAAAAGGATACCACAACCTGATCAAAATGGTGTCGAAAGGATGGACCGAAGGGTTTTACTACAAGCCGCGCATCGATTTTGAATTACTGGAGCAATACCATGAAGACATCATTGTAACTACAGCCTGCCTGGGCGGTGTCATTCCCCAGGCAATTATGCATAAAACGGTTGACGAGGCAGAAAAGATCATGCTCCAGTACAAGGAGGTATTTAAAGATGATTTCTACCTCGAACTGATGCGTCATCCAACCGAGGATCCTGACATGAACCGGAAGGTGTTCGATGACCAGGTATATGTGAACAGGACCCTTATGCAGCTGGGAAAAAAGCATGGGATCAAATGTATTGCCACCAACGACGTGCATTTTATTAACCAGGAAGATGCAGGAGCACACGATCACCTGATCTGTCTGAGCACCGGCAAAGACCTGGACGATCCGAACCGTATGCGCTACACCCACCAGGAGTGGTTCAAGACCCAGGACGAAATGCGCGAACTGTTCAGTGACATCCCGGAAGTGCTCGATGCAACCATGGAGATCGCCGAGAAAGTCCAGGAATACCAGCTGAGCTCCAATCCCATCATGCCCATCTTCAAAATCCCGGAGGAATTTGAAAATGAGGACGATTACCTCAGGCACCTGACCTACAAAGGAGCTGAAATGCGCTGGGGAACCATCTCAGATGAAGTGAAGGAACGGCTCGATTTTGAATTGAATACAGTGAAAAGAATGGGATTCCCGGGATATTTCCTGATCGTCCAGGATTTTATAGCAACAGCCCGGGAGATGGGTGTAGCCATAGGTCCAGGAAGGGGATCTGCAGCTGGATCCGCGGTGGCCTACTGCCTTCGGATCACTGATATCGACCCCATCAGGTATGACCTGCTGTTTGAACGTTTCCTCAACCCCGACAGGATCTCCATGCCGGATATTGATATCGATTTCGACGAGGATGGTCGTGATAAGGTACTTCGGTGGGTGGTGGAAAAATATGGTCATGACGTGGTGGCACATATCATCACCTTCGGGACCATGGCAGCAAAAATGGCGATCCGGGATGTGGCCCGTATCCAGAAACTTCCGCTCCCGGAGGCCGACCGGCTGGCGAAACTGGTACCTGAACGACCGGGTACTTCTCTCAAAAAGGCTTTTAAAGAGGTGGAAGAACTGCGGAAGGAGAAAAATTCCACCAACCCACTCGTGGTCAACACCCTGCAATATGCAGAAACGCTTGAAGGATCCGTCCGCCAGACAGGCCTGCACGCCTGCGGGATCATCATCGGGCGGAGCGACCTGACCGACAATATCCCGATTTGCAAAACCAAGGAATCTGATCTGCTGGTGACCCAGTATGACGGGAAGCATGTGGAAGATGTGGGGATGCTGAAAATGGACTTCCTGGGACTGAAGACCCTGTCCATCATCAAGGATACAATCGAAAATATCAGGGAATCCACCGGGAAAGAGATCGACATTGAGCATGTTCCCCTCGAGGACCAGAAAACCTTCGAACTCTATGCCAGGGGGGACACTACCGGCTTGTTCCAGTTTGAATCAGCCGGGATGAAAAAACACCTGCGGGAACTTAAGCCCAACAGGTTCGAAGACCTCATCGCCATGAATGCCCTCTACCGGCCGGGACCCATGGAATATATACCCAGCTTCATCCGGCGTAAGCACGGTTCGGAAAAGATACAGTACGACCTGCCGGTGATGGAAGAGT
>CAZOXI010000351.1:0-4424 GCA_964583445.1 uncultured Bacteroidaceae bacterium
AGGTACTGGTGTTCCTGTGTCACCAGGCGGTTGTTTGCATCTGTTCCGTCGATGTCGTGATTGATCCCTCTTACCTGAAGATCTATGAAAGCGGTGAATCCGGTGCCAATGTCCTGGTAATACTTTCCATATATATTCCAGTCGGTTTTAATCCCGGTGCCTTCGTACCACTGGTGACCAGGCTCGTTATTGCCCATATACTGTGCCCAGATCACTTTTCCAAAGTGCAACCCGTCGTACCTGTTCCATCCGCCGCCTGCAATCATGGTAGCGCTTTCTCTTTCATATGTGAGGGAGGCAATGGCACCATAAAAATCATTGTCGAGCCATTTTCTCCGCACCAGGTCGGTGGTGGTGGCGGTATCATCTCCTATCACTGCCGGCTCCATGCTATAGAAACCATAATCCTGGCCCTCTTCATACTGCTCATAATAGCCATTCCCCCAGGTATAATGCAACGCGGCATTCATGTGCAGACCGGTCGCCAGTTCCCTCGAAAAATGCAACTGGTAGTGCACCTGGTCGTAATGATCCACCTGGTTTTCGTAATAAGCTGTCTGACCGGAGGTATCGGTATAGGCCCCCATTTCATTGAAGGTTCGGTCAGATGAAAGCAGCGATGAAGGTACGCCACCCCAGGACTGGTATAGTTCTTCAAATCCCCCGAATGTGATGAATTTAAGTGTGGACTTTTCGTCATACCAGCCGGCAGAAAGATAATACGACTGCAGGTCGGTCCAGGACCTGTCGATATATCCATCCGAGTGCAGGTCAGAGAGACGCAGATCAACTGCGAAGTGGTCGTTGATCAGCCCCGTTCCAGCAGAGATGGTGTTCTTGAAGGTATTAAAAGATCCGACCGTTGCATCGTAGCTGGCGTATGGTTCCTTGTTCAACAGGCTGGTCTGCATGTTCACCGTTGCTCCGAATGCAGCGGCGCCATTGGTGGATGTTCCTACACCCCGCTGGATCTGGATCTGCTCCGTGGATGAGGCCAGATCAGGCAGGTCCACCCAGAAAACGCTATGTGATTCAGCGTCATTCAGGGGAATTCCATTGATAGTTACATTGATCCTGTTGGCATCCGTGCCGCGTATCCGCATGGAGGTGTACCCGATGCCATGACCCGCATCTGAAGAGGTGATCACTGAGGGTGTCAGACTGACAATATAGGGAATATCCTGCCCGAAATTCCGCTCTGCAATCTCCTCCCTGTCAATATCCACATAAGCCATGGGGGTCTTTTCCCCTGCCCGGAGTGCGCTGATGGTCACCTCTTCACCCAGGTAAGGGGCCGGTTCCAGCACAACGGTTCCGATGTCTGTATCTTCACTCAGGTAAACGGTCTCTCTTTCTGTTCCATACCCGATAAATGAAAAACTAATCCGGTAGGATCCTGATGGAAGATTGTCGAGTGTAAAATCACCAGACGAATTGGTGATCGTGCCAACATTCATACGTTCCAAATACACATTCGCTCCTGTTACGGGCGCATTCTCCGTATCCACAACCTTACCCGTGAGCACATGTTGCCCACTGAGCTGCATAGCTGCAACCATACAAAGAAGCCCGGTAAATACCTGCTTTCTCATAGTAATTTATTTTTTGATAATTCACATAAAAATGCAATTCCCTTCGCCGGCATTACCCGGATCAGGTGCTAAGGGTATGATCTCAGCCTGGAATTTTAGGCACCCCCTTAGTGAAATTACACGGCAAAGGTAAGAAGTATTTTTTTAGAATGAAATTTTTTTCCAGCCTGCTCCTTTCAATACAAATGCTATATGTATATCTTCTGATCATAATATAGTGTTCTTGTCCGGATGGGTGCGCCATGACATCAGATCCTGAACACTTGTCAACATTGTGAAACAACCATGATCTTATGCATCATTAATATTATCAGGGCTCGGTTCAATTGCTGCTTCTAACACTTTTTTTGCCATCTTTGCGTTATCATTCTGAATTGAATCTGTTAGCCGTGCTGAAAAAGTCCAATACTATATTAAGTACTCCGTTCTTCATGGGGAGAAATACGATCCTGATGCTAAGCAAGAGGGCTCTGATGATGAGAAAATCATTCATCCTGTTCCTGCTTATCGGGGTCACGGCACTCCTCTACCACTGCCGTCCCGAACGCATGTACATAGAGGAAAACGATGCGAAGCTTCAATTCAGCCTGGACACCGTATATTTCGACACGATCTTCACCACCGTGGGCACCACGACCAAATCCTTCCGGGTGTACAATCCCCATTCCCGTTTTATCAAAATTGACGACATTCGCCTGGCAGGCGGGGACAACTCTGTATTCCGGATCAACGTGGATGGTCAGCCCGGACAACAATTCGAAAATTACGAGATCGCACCGGAGGACAGTATGTACGTGTTTGTGGAAGCCACACTGGATCAAAACCAATCCACGGGTATTTTGCGGATTCAGGACTCCATCACTTTTTCCGTGAACGGGAACTTCCAGGACATCGACCTGGTGGCCTGGGGACAGGATGTGCACATGATACGCGATAGCATATTGGACTATTCTGCCACCTGGGTGGCCGATAAGCCCTACCTGATCATTGATGGCATCCTGGTGGATACCTTGCAGGAGCTGGTCATCGAAGAAGGGGTACAGATCTACATGCACCGGGATGCAGGTATCTATGTTAAAGGATCCCTGAAAATGAATGGTTCCCTGGAGAACCCTGTCGTGGTGCAGGGCGACCGGCTGGAGCGTGAATTCCAGGACGATCCCGGCTATCCGGGACAGTGGTTCGGAATCTATTTTGCTCCCGGAAGTTATAGCAACGTGATCGATCATGCATTGATCATCAACGGGACATTCGGACTCTGGGCCGATTCTGTTGTGAATTATGATGAACCTGTGCTCACGGTTAAAAATACCGAGATCAACCGGATGAGCTACGATGGCATCCTGGGCAGGGGCACCACCATTGAAGCAGTCAACACGGTCATTGGTGACTGCGGGAACAGTTGCGTGGAATTACTGTACGAAGGCTCCTACTCATTCAATCATTGCACACTGGCCAATTTCTGGCGCAACGGATTCTCCAACAGGAAAACCCCGGCTTTGTATATCGCCAACTATTTTGCATACCAGGACTCCCTTGGAGAGGTCATCGTTGAATCACGCGATATCGAAAAAGCCGAGTTCACCAACAGTATCATCTATGGTTCCATGGCCAACGAGATCGTCGTCAGCAAGTCGGACGAAGGCATACTGAATTACAAAATCGACAGGGTGCTGTCGCGCCTTGACAAATCTGTGTACGATTACAATCTTGATCCAAATTTCGTGTGGGTCCTCAACAATGTAGATCCGCTGTTCGACTCCATGAGGGTAAGCTATGAGCTTGACACCCTCTCCCCCGCCATCAACAAGGGAAGTCTGGAATATGCCATCGGGGCACAACCGGATGCACAACTGGACAAAAAGGGTGATTCCCGGACCGCCGACAAGGCACCCGACCTGGGAGCTTTTGAACGTATCGAATAACAGAGCGAACTTCTTCCGTGCGACCATATCTCCTTTATGGAACAGGGAGTGTGTAGCTTGTGAACGTATCGAATAACAGAGCGAACTATTTCCCTGCGACCACATCTCCTTTATGGAGCAGGGGGCATGTAGCTTGTGAACATATCGCATAACCGGCAGAACTTTTTCAATACAGCAGGGCGATATTTCCTTTCCCGGGCACATTAACCAACAGGTTCCATATCATCATCAAAATTCCCTGAAAGATGAAGCCGTTGACCATTGTCATCCTGTTCGTCCTTATTATGCATCTTGCGCCTTCAGCCACTGCGCAGTCGCGGGGGGAGCATTGCGTCATGTTCTATAATGCGGAAAACCTGTTCCATCCTTCGGATGACAGTATTGCCGCGGATGACGATTTCACTCCCGATGGCGTGCGGCGGTGGAATTTTTTTCGCTACAAACGGAAGATCGCGAAAATCTGCAAAGTGATCCTGGCAGTGAACGGCTGGGAACCGCCAGATGCTGTCTGCCTGAGCGAAATCGAGAACAGGGAGGTCCTCAACGACATCATTTTCCATCCGCTGATGCTGGGACAGCAATACCTGCCACTGCACCGTGACAGTCCCGACCATCGCGGCATCGATGTCGGGATCATCTACCGGAGGGACCGCATGGAGTGCCTGGACACTGCCTGGATAGAGATCCGCACTGCACAGCAGGAGCTGGTCCGCACCAGGGAGATCCTGGCAGCAGCGTTCCGGTTAAGGGCTACCGGGGACACCGTTGTACTCTTTTCCAACCACTGGACCTCGAAATATGGCGGTGCACTGGAAACAGAAGATCAACGCCTGATGCAAGCCCGACTGCTGGGAGCGTACATTAACGCACTGCCGGGTGCCAGGTCTCCGGGGGGCTGCACAGGCGT
>CAZOXI010000352.1:0-4414 GCA_964583445.1 uncultured Bacteroidaceae bacterium
AAATTCATTTCCCGGAACACTTTTCTGTTACGGATCTTGAGCAGGTTGGATTCCCCCGTTTGGAGGTTAACCGTTATATGGCCCTTGTCCAGGTAGATCATCAGGGAAGAATCATTGGGGAAATAGTATTGTTTGTAATGATCCTTTTCTCCTGTCCTTTCCAGGAGTTCCGTCACATATTCTTTTGTGACATTTTCGCGTGCAACCGGAGAGACCCCCTCGATCTGCTCGTACTTTTCCACCATTGAAGGATTCCAGTGCCTGGCGATGTGGTGGTTCAGGGCAATGCCTGATGCCCCGTAAATAATTGCCATTCCAAAAAATAAATACCCCAGCTTCCGGTGGAGCCACCGGTTCCTTTTACGCCACTTCATAAGGTTAAGAATAAAAAAGGTAGACAGACCTATATGATCTCTTTAAAAGATGATGCTTCGATATGGTAAGTGATGGTGGTGGTACACTCCTCTCCTTCACCGGCTGCCTTCAGTGCCTCTTCAGTAGGGCAGTCTGCAGGTTCGGATGATGCAACTGTTGTATGATCTTCGTCGTCATGCGCTTCCTCTGTATTGCTGACAACAGATACCACCAACTTCCCCGTCACTTCAACATTACTGCCTTCAAGTGTTACGTCAAATTCGGGAATTGATGGACCCACCCTTACCAGCAGGCTTGCATCGGTAGAGTCGTTCTTAATGAACATCTTTTGTCCACCGTGTTTACATACGTGCAGCACCATACCGGTTATCTGCACTGTCTGGTCCTCAAGTTCACTGGCAGAAGCCTCAATCGTGGAAATGTCCACTTTCTTGACATCCGTCTCATTAACTTGTCCTTTTTCAGTATTACAGCCAACAAATAAAGCAATGATCGCAGTTACAATCAGTATATTTTTCATGATTTTGAGTTTTGCCTAAAAATAGACAGAAAAAAGTGATAATTTCAATAATTCATTGAAAATTTTCAATGCAGTCCTCGCGTGAATCGTACAGTTCAAACACATTGTGCAATTGCAGTACCTTGAAAAGTTCTTTGACTTCAGGGTTGACGTTGCAGATCTTAAGCTCACCATAATTATTATTTGCTGCTTTCAGGAGCGACAGGAAAACGCTGAATCCAGAGCTGTCGATGAATTTGATTCCTTCAAGATCGAAAGCAAGCTTGGTATTGGGTTTACTGAAATATGGAAGCAGCTTTTCCTTTACTGGCTCAGCGATAAGGGCATTGAATCGATCCTCCTCGGTAAAGGCTGCCAGCAGTATACCATTGTGTTCTTCTACTTTAATCATATCATGCCTGGTTTGACAAATACTCATCCAATTCATTCAACGCAAGCGCTGATCTTTCAATGAAGTGGTCGATCATTTCCTTATAAGAATGTGTATCTATACCGTCGTGCGATTTTATCTCCAGTTCCTTGAGCAGTTCAGCCTCTGCGGTCATTCCCATCACGGCAACAGATGATTTAGCCTTGTGCGCTACCCTGGAGAGGTTTTTATAATCGGATGCATGCAACAGCCTGGGCATCTCAGATGAATATTCACCTATTTGTTCACGAAAGATATCTACCATTTCCTGGATAAAATCAGAATCATTCGCCGACATGGACTGAAGGTAGGAGAGATCGGTGATCATGTGCGTTTCCCTTAGTAATTTGATGGTTGATAACTAACTATTAATGTCTAAATTTATTTTTTTATTTTTAGAAATGAAACCATTTTGAGAAAATTTTGGTCAGTCTAGGTGACGGCATTTGACTATTGCTGTTCATTTGATGTCCGGCATCGGAATATTGATGATGATTACCCTGTTTGAATCTAATTTGAAATTTTGGTCCTCATGAGAAGCAAAACAACAATCCTTATTCTAATTCTTTTTATGGCCTATACGGCTGAAGCTCAGCTCTCTGTTAAAGAACAAAGGCAGATGAAGCGGCATTATAATACAGGTGTCGAGCAGGTAGTATCCGGGGATTATCCTGAGGCGGCCTACTCCTTTGATCAATGCCTGGCGCTTGATTCTACCTATGCAAAGGCCTACCTGCAAAGAGGCAGGGTAAAGGCTGAGCTGGGGAAAGTTGAAGAGGCTTTAGCCGACCTTGAACTGGCTGTCCGGTTCGGAAATGAACCCGGGGAAGCCTATTTTTACCTGGGCTACCTGATGTTCGGTCAGGATACCACCGGTTTGGCAGAGGAGCACCTGCGTATGGCGCTGGAAAATGGATTCCAGGTGGCAGAAGCCTATTACTGCCTTGGCCTGAGCGACCTGATGAAGGGCAAAGATGACCAGGCCCTGCTGCATTTCAACAGGGCAATTAATCTGAAGGATGACTATGCACTTGCCTATCACGATCGCGCAGGGATCAAACGGAGGATGGGAGACCACCTCGGGGCATTGTATGATTATAAGGCAGCTGTAAATTACAAACCTGAATTTCCCCTGGCATACAATAATATGGGGGCGGTAAAAATGACCCTCGGGGATTACCAGGGAGCCATCAGTGATTTTAGCAGGGCGATCGAACAGGCACCTGATCTTTACCTGGCCTACAATAACCGGGGTTTTGCAAATTTCCAGCTTGGCAATCTCGATTCAGCACTGCTGGATTTTAACCAGGCACTGGAATACCGGCCGGATTATTCAATGGCACAATTGAATGCCTCCAGCGCCCTGGCGCAGCAGGACAACCTGGATGCGGCCCTGTCTTTACTTGACAAGGTGATCCTGGAACATCCCCAAACCGGGGAACTTTACCTGAACCGCGGACTGATCAGGGAGATGCAGGGCGACCTTGTGGGAGCATGCGAGGACTGGAACATCGCCCTCGAACTGGGACAGGAGGAAGTATCGGAATACTTAAAGGAATGCAAATAAAAAAAATACCAAGCACCATGAATGGTAGAAGCATCAGTCTATTCATAATTATTTCACTTTTTTTTACCGGGCTGCAAGGGCAGGAGGCCGTTGAGATCCGGAAAAAGGATTTCAGGAAAGGCGCAGAACAGAACGAAGGGTTCCGGGAGGCGTGGAAAAGTATCCGGGAGGGAGATAAATATTATGAAGAAGGGGCAGGGACGTACAACATTGCCCGTGACCATTATCTTTTTGCACACCAGTACAACAGCGAACATCCGGGGCTGAACTACAGGATAGGAGTCTGTTACCTGCATGGCGATGATAAACTCAATGCAATCGACTATTTCCTGGCTGCATATGATGCAGATCCGGAGATCACAAGTGACATCAAGTATATGATTGGCCGGGCCTACCACCTGGCAGAGAAATTCGACAAGGCCCGGCAGTATTATATGGAGTATAAACAAGACCTCGTGCCCGGGGAGGATATCGTAAATAAAACCAATCGAATAGACAAGTTGATCATGGAGTGTGAATATGGCAAGAACCTTTCTGCCAATCCACGCAGGGTGATCATTCAGAATCTCGGCGGGGCAGTCAACTCCCAGTATGATGATTATAATCCCCGTTTTGCCTATAACGATACGGCCTTGTTTTTTACCAGCAGAAGGCCCTTTGGCAAAAGACCGAAAAGGAGCGATCTCGACAATAAATTTTACGAAAATATTTTCATCAGTCCCGTGGAGAATGGCAAGGCATTCATGGATGCATATGCTCCCGGGAAACCCTTTACGGCCAAAGGCAACAATGCCATTGTCGGGGTTGGCCCCGATGGCAACATGCTCTTCATGTACCTTGGAGAAGAGGATGGAGGTAACATCCTGGCAGCAGAATATAAGCACGAAAAGGGAAAATGGAAGCGGCCAAAACGGCTGACAAAAAAAATTGAGAGTGATGCGGAGGAAACAACGGTGGCCATGTCGCCGGACGGAGAGGTGCTCTATTTTGTTTCTGCCAATCCCGAGTACACGAACGGAGGGAAAGATATCCTGAAGGTCCGGAAGAATGAAAAAGGGAAATGGGGGGACCCGGAGAACCTGAGTGGACTGATCAATACCATCTATGACGAAGAAGGAGTTTACCTCACTGATGATGGTCAGGTTATGTATTTTGCCTCCAAAGGTCACAATTCCATGGGAGGGTTCGATGTTTTCCGGTCGGAGCTGGGCGAAGACGGACGTTGGGGAGCACCCGAAAATATTGGTTATCCGGTCAATACTCCCGATGATGAAGTCTTTTATGTTACCGATACGGCTGGTGTTTATGGATACTATGCCACCCAGCGGGAGAATGGCCTTGGCGGCAAGGATATCTATAAGGTGATTTACCTGGGATCTGAAAAGCAGGTGTTGACCCGTACAAGTGACAGCCTGATCGCGGGACTGAAACTTATGGAGAAAGATCTCTTCCTGACCTATCCCGACCAGGTAACTGTTGACACCACCCTGATCCTTTCCGGCCAGGTGAAGGATACCCTGATGGGTGCCGATACCACCATCAT
>CAZOXI010000353.1:0-4400 GCA_964583445.1 uncultured Bacteroidaceae bacterium
TAGCGAATCCCATATTCAGCATTTGCCACAGCCCCTTCAGAACTACCTGGATGCAGTTGGGGTTGTAGGGAAGTCCAATTCAAACGCTATTCGACTGGATTATTCAGGGAATTTCAAATTAAATGAAAATACAGCATGGGCCTCATTGGTGGCTGTAACCTATGTAACCAGCGAACCCATAAGCCGAAACTGGGTTGGCGAAATTAATTCTCCGATGGGAAAAATGACCGGGCTTGACTATTATTACAATGGCAAAGGAAAACTGGATATCCGACTGGCCCCTTCGGTTCCATTTATGTTTTCAGATGGGTATGAACTGAGCGTAAGTGAATTAATTGCCTTTTTGGGTGAGCTGCTATACAACCCCTCTGCCTGTCTGAACGATCAGATCCGGTGGGAAGAGGTGTCTGAAACATCTGTGAAGGCGACCGTTGAGGATGCAGGCCTATCCGTTTCAGGGATTTTCTATTTCGATAATAATAATCTTATCACCCGCTTCGAGTCCGAAGACCGCTATTTCGGTGACACAAAGGTTCAGATCCCCTGGACAGTGTATGTGAGTGATTATAAGGAATTCAGTGGAATAGAAATACCCACTGCTTTTCGAGCTGTCTGGGTAAAAGATGAAGGTGACTATGAGTACATCAACGCCACCATCAACAATTTGACGTTCGATGTTTATAAATTGTAAAATTAAATATGATGAAAAAAGTAATAATAGCTTTAGTTTTTGTTGCATTTACCAGCGCAACATTCTCACAGGAAGCGCTTTCAAAAAATGCGCTCTACCTTGAAATCGGGGGTTCCGGGATTGCTGCTTCTCTTAATTATGAACATAGCATCTGGATCAGAAACAGCAATGCTGTTTCACTCAGGGCCGGATTGGGTTACTTTCCTATGATACTGAATACTGAGTTTTCAGTTGGAACGATAAGCGCCATAGCAGGAGCAAATTTCAGCAGAACGTTCAATAACAGGCACGTTGTAACCATCGGTATTTCAAATGCTTTTACAAGCACTGTTGCCAGGGGAATCAGCGATGATTTTAACAGCGTAAGCTATAGTCATTTAATAATTCCAGAGATGGGCTACCGTTATCAGCATCCTGAAAAGCACAAGGTTTTTGCTGGCATTGGGTATTCACCGCTTATTTCTTACGATGGTATTTCAGTTGAAAATCAATTGTTTCAATTTAAAAATCATTTCTACCTGTTACTTGGCCTGAACTTGTAACTGTAATACAACCCAGGATTTTACCTTACACCAGATAATTATGAAACTATTTAAGCAGATAAAAAAAACAACTGTTCGATTTATAACAGTCATACTTGTGCTGTCATGTTTTTCGTGCCAGGAAGATGATGCCATTGTTCAGAGTCTTTTTGATCTTTCCGGAGCGCCATTAATCTACGATAACAGCAATGCAGGTCGCCATCTGAAAGTTGTCGCTGTAAGTATGGTTTGTTCGAAAGATAAAGAAGAAAACCTGGATAGAATTTGCAGCAAAGCCAAAGAGGCGAAAAACAGGTATCCCGGGGCAGAACTTATCTTGTTTGGTGAATCAGTATTGGGATGGTATATTGATGATGAGCACCCGGAGCCATACCAGCGATCCATTGCTGAAACAATACCCGGTCCCGCGACAGACAGCGTTGCTGTAATCGCAAAAATGATTGGATGCCATATTGGATTTGGCTTAACGGAAACGAACCATAGCAAACTTTATAACTCTTTTGTCCTGGTTGATCCTGATGGTGAAATTGTGGCAACGCATAGAAAGGTGAATCTTGCTCCGGAAGATATTCTTGGAGGGATCACGCCTGCGGCGGAGATTGATTCAAGCGTAACAATGGTCCGGATTAATAATATCAAAGTGGGTATGATTATCTGCGCAGATGCGAATGGGGTCTGGCTTACCCGGGAGCTTACCGACAGAGGGGTGGAGGTGATGCTGCATCCCATGGCATCTGAAGTGCCCATGTTTAAGATTGATGCCGGAAGCCGACAGTTCAACGCCTGGGAGGTCTTTGCAAATCGATATGGTGAAGAGTTGGGACGGCAGTATAGTGGTACCACTTTTATAGCCGATCCATCTGGCTGCATACGTGCCGGTGACAGCGGAAAAGAGGGTTTCTATTTTTATAACATTGGAGTGAATTAGTCATGAAGCATCGTAATACAAAGCAGTGGAAAGGAACCGAAATCAATCGGTTAAATAGAATAAAGATTTATCATAAACTAATCTTTTGTCTTGTAATGGTCAGCCAGATCTGCGGATACCAATCTGAAATTTTTGCGCAACAAAACAGGTCGCTTCATGGTGAGTGGTACATTGGGACCAATCCTGTGGCCATCCCGTTAGGCTTTAATATAAAGCCGGAGTCAAAGCGATTTTTGCCGATTGTTGCAGGAAACGAGTATGGGGCCAATCTCGTGGGAACCTATTTCTTTCGTCCTGACCAGAGTATTGAAGGCAGGCTTTCTCTTTCCAACGTTCACCAGGTGGCCTTTGTCGGGCAGTTTCATTTGGGTAGCAATTATTTTGTTCAAAAGAACAAAATTTCCAGGGGGCAGAAAGGTTGGTATTTTGGCGCCTTTATCAAGTATTGGGACTTCTATAATCAGTTTACCCATATTCACTTTCACAATATTAGTCCATACCTCAGTTTGGGATATATGAAGGTAATGAATCGCTTTCTGTTCGATTTCAGACTGAACCAGACACTTTCTGTTTTATCCTGGTCAAGCCTTGCGTATACAAGGGCAAATGCTGACTGGATGCTATCGCCATGGCCCGACTTTATCACGGTATTGCCAACAATTACATTCACTGTGTCGTTCAAGATTTGAATATATCGACACCACGAATGATCACTGTGATATTGCCCGGCGAGGCAAAAACAAGCAAAAAAGGAATGATCTGAGACAGGTCGGCCTTGCCATGGTTGTATGCAAAGAAGATTATATCCCTTTGTTCCATCACAGCTACCAGGGAAACCTGCAAGACGGTATCGTTTTTCAGGGAGGTCATCGTAAAAATAAAAGACCGGCTGGAGTCCTTAGGGTTGAACCAGGATACTCACACATTAGTTTTTGATCGGGGCACCAACTCAAAGAAGAATCTTGATATTGTAAAAACTTTGGGGTTCTGTTATGTGGGTGCCTTAACACCATATCATCATGAAGAGATTATTGACAGAGCAACGCAATCGAGAGCTCCAGCGAAAAAGGAATAAAAAGCGTCAAAAGGATCTGTCTTTAATGATTGTAAAGACGTACGCGTTATCTCTACATCCTATTATTGACAATGCCTATGCGTTATTTAGGGTAAAATAAAAAACGATTAGATTAGCGGTTGCGCTTTCAGTTCGAGATAGTCAAATCCGATGAATTTTTTCATCAAAATCTCACAGCTGCCATTATTGCCGGAATGGGCTTATGTTCAGGGGTAAGATTAATCGACGGTGCAATCATGATCGAAGTGGAGGATGTTTTATCCCTGTCGCGCCAGGCCAGGTTATTTACCTTAGCCACCCGGACAGCATCCACGGCCGACCAGATCTGAACTGCCATTACACTGCTTAATCCAACAATCATCAGACCAACTCCCGGGTCATCGATTCTTATACTGTAAGTATTTGAGATGTCTCTGTTAAAATATATCCATCCCATTCCAACGATTAACCAGCATCCTGCATAACCAGCTAGAAAGCTGGCGCCACGTGGCACTTCATTAAAGATCATCTGTCCCAGTCCGGGTATATATAACGATGCAATTCCAGCTGCAAGCGGATTATAAGGGTCACCTGGTTCTTTTGAATACGAACTATAATCGTATTTCTCCTTATTGATGCTATACTGTGCCCCAGAATCAATCGTCGCAGCAAAACAAAATATACTTGCTAAAAAAATAATCTTTATCATGATATTCGGGTATTTGTAAATTGACATTCCAAACAAGTGAACCCCCTTTTTAATATCCTGATTTTTATTAAATTAATACTAAAAGTATGAATTAATGAGCTATGAAGGAAATGATTGTCAGTTTTATTGCATGCTTTCAATTTTATATCACTAATATTTCATGTGAGAGGGGATCCTCTGCTTAAAGCAAATCCAGCCGCTCACTGCGTTCGGAGCTGGTTTCATAATATTGAATGTTAAAACGGGATTATTCCTTTCAGTCATGATCCCTGAGAGGGGAGGCTTCACCACCTGCAAACCACGCTCCTCACTGCGTTCGGAGCTGGTTTATTATTTCTACAGCCCTTACAAAAGCTCCCTGGCGGTCGCTTTTGACGGTCTGCAGAAATAATAAACCCGGCCAGCTTGCAGCTGACCGGGTTTGCAGGTGGTGGCGGAGGAAGAGGGATTCGAACCCCCGGTACCTTTGCGGTACA
>CAZOXI010000354.1:0-4395 GCA_964583445.1 uncultured Bacteroidaceae bacterium
TGCCTTTTCCGGGGTACGGCTTCCTACGGCCACCAGGGCAGACTGGTCGATCTTGTTGAAGGAAGGTGCACTTTTTTTCCGGGTAACATCTCCTACCCCGATCATTCCCCAGTTCACAGATTTGTATTTCATCATTTGACTGTGTTGGTTAGAAAAATCATTCCTGAATACCAGGTTATACTATAATTTATAAAGGTGCCGGACCCAATATTCTTTTCAGGTGCCGATGGATCTGCACTAAAAAAAACAATGCAGATCCGGGTACATTATACCAAAGGTATGAATATTCCTGAAAGGTGCAGGTCAGAACATGAAAGATGTTCCGGACTGCGGAGAAGAGAAAATAGAAAGCAGGAAAAGATGTTCCGGGCATTTGTGGAAGATGAAGTGGACTGCGGGGTAAATGTTCCGGACTGCGGGGAACATGAAGTGGTCAGCTGGGGTAGATGTTCCGGACTGCGGGGAACATGAAGTGGGTGGCAGGAATTTTTCATGGAGGTTGTGTTACTGAACACACCCGGCCCGAAGAGGGTTTACAGGTAGTTCTCCGATAAAGCGCCTTAGAAATCAACAGCACGGGAACAGGTTCGAACCAAACAACCGGTCTGTTGTTAACTACGTATCCCTGTCAATTTCAAACGTAAAGCATGTAGCATCAATAAATAGTACAACTGATGAAATCAAAATTTCTTTTTTTCGCATTCGCAATCAGCCTGTTGATAAGCAACATCCATGCACAGGAAAAATACTACTTCTCAAAACAGTTGGATGTCTCCTACACGGTCGCCATTGAAAAGCTCAAGGACGCTCTGAAAGACCATAATTTTGGCGTTGTCTCAGAGATCGCCATATATGAGACCATCACGTCAAAGGTCCCGGGAGTGCAGATGGATCCATATATCATTATAGGAGCGTGCAATGCCAAAATTGCACACAAGCTCCTGCAGCAAGAGCCCAACATGGGATTGTTGCTTCCCTGCAAGATCGTGGTAAAACATATCGCAGAGAACCGTTCAGAGGTCGTGATCAGCAATCCTGAAGTAGCCATGGCGGTTACAGGAAATGATGACATCACCCCTACCCTTGAGGAGGTATCCGGACAATTGAAAAATGTACTCAAGGCATTATAAATTCCAGGCAGATTGGTAGTGTACGGACCCCGAGAACACATGATCCTGTAAGCAGCTGTCGGTCATATTCCGAATAATAAATAATCAATGAGCAAACCGGCATTGCAAAAAGAGATCGGGGTCTGGGGATTATCCTTCAACCTGATGAATACCATTATCGGGGCTGGGATTTTCGCTCTTCCGGCCATCGTTGCGGCCGGTTTGGGACCGGCAAGTTTCATTGCCTATTTGTTCTGTGGAATACTGGTTGCATTGATTATGCTTTGTTTTGCAGAAGTAGGGAGCACGGTACATGCTGCCGGGGGTGTTTATGGGTACATTGACCGGACCCTGGGTGACTATTTCGGATTTAAGTCCGCCATTCTAATGATGGTAGCTGCAATTTCCGCGGATGCGGCAGTTGCAAATGCATTGGTAGATGTAATAGATTCACTGGTCGATATTGAATTTTCCCGCTGGACACGCGCAGTGTTCCACCTGGTCATATTTTCAGGACTTGCATGGATCAATGTGAAAGGGGTCCGACAGGGATTGTCTGTTGTAAAAATGTTCACCCTTGCCAAGTTGATCCCGTTGCTATTGTTTGTGCTCCTTTCATCAGGCAGCATCCAGGCAGAACATTTACGCCTGGTAGGATTACCTTCTTTGGATGCAATAGGAACTACCTCGCTCATACTTTTTTTTGCCTTTATGGGTGCAGAGGGTGCCATATCTGTCAGTGGAGAAGTCCGGAATCCCCAGAAAACAATTCCCCGCGGAATCTTCATCGCCATCGGCGGAGTTCTTGTCCTGTATATGCTGGTCCAGGGTGCTGCCCTGGGTGTATTGGGACCAGTACTGAAACAACACACTGAAAATCCGCTCGGACACGTGGCCAGGTTTGTGTTGGGACCGGCAGGTCTCACCCTGATGATCATCGGTACCGGGGTCTCCATGATGGGAAACCTGAGTAGTGAGGTGTTCAGCATGCCCCGTGTATTGTGGGGCGCTTCCAAAGACCGGGTGATCCCTTCAAAGAGGTTGGCATCGGTCCATCCGAAATTTGCCACCCCGTATGCAGCGATCATTTTCTATGCCACACTGGATTTCCTTTTTGCCTCCTTTGGAGGGTTTAAACAACTGGCCATACTTGCCACCTCATCGGTCCTGTTGATCTATTTCGGAATGGTAGTCTCGGTGATTGTACTCAGGATCCGAAAATATCCACGGCCTGAAGGTTCCTTTCGCATCCCGGGCGGATATGTTGTGCCGGTGCTCGCTGCAGCTGCCATCATCTGGTTCCTCACACATTTATCATTGCGCGAGGTGATTGCCATATCCGCAATTATTGCTGTACTTACAGTGGTCTATTTCGCGTTTGTAAAGAGGATCGGAAGAAATGATCCATAGATTTGGAGGACAGGCAGCTTGATGTATCCCCCTGATTTTTTCTCGCAGGATCACCAAATTTGAACTTTTGACAGGAAAAAAATCCCTGGTCCCTGGATGGAGATCTACTGCAAACTCAGTTGATCTACTGCTTTTTACGTTGATCTACTGCTTTTTACGTAGTTCAATTAGAATTTTACACTGATAGGGTTATTGAATGCGTGTAAGTGTTTCCAGGTAAGAAACACTGTCGGTTTCGTAAAATTCCACCCCGTTCTCTATGGTGATCTTACTTTTATATTTCGTTAGGGTCGCCAGTTTATCGCCGGAAATCTGCAAAAAAACCTGGCAACATTGGGGGTTCTTGCGGCTTTCAACGAGGCTGCTCCCGTGCTGTTTTTTTCACCAGGTCCCAGGCATCAGCCACATGCCGGTGTGTAACGTTGGTCTGCCCGACCACCATCCGGAGGGTAATGCAACCATCGACTTTCGTATGGGTAAGAAAGATCTTCCCGGATTCGTTCAGCAAGTTCATCAGCCGGTGGTTGAGGGCATTCAGGTCCTCCTTTCCGGTCATTCCCTCCGGGGTAAACCGGAAGCATACCAGTCCGAGGTGCTGCGGTTCGAACAGTATAAAGTCAGGCTCCTGTTTCACATGTGCTGCCAGCTCCCCGGCCCAATCAATATGGTCCTTCACCTTGCTGCGAATTCCTTCCACGCCATAATCCCGGATCACAAACCAAAGTTTGAGCGCCCTGAAACGCCTGCCCAGTTGCACGCCCCAGTCACGGTAATCGTTCACCTGTCCGCGCGTGCCTGTCTTCAGATATTCCGGAAGTATTTCAAAGGTTTTCAGCAATGCCCCCACATCCTTCACAAAATAGGCAGAGCAGTCGAAATTGGTGAACATCCATTTGTGCGGATTGAATACAAAACTGTCTACCGCCTCGATCCCTTCGATCATGTACCGATGTTCCGGGAGGACCAGGGCGGTTCCGGCCCAGGCTGCGTCCACATGCAGCCAGATGTTTTGATCCCGGCAGAATGCAGCAATGGGTGACAGCGGATCAATTGCCCCCGTTCCGGTGGTACCGAGGGCAGCGATAACACAGAGCGGGGTATACCCATTGGCGATATCCTGCTCCACTGCTTTCATTAATCGTTCAGGTACCATGGCAAGGGCGGCATCCGTTTCGATCTTCACCAGCTTTTGCTTCCTGAAACCAGCCATTTTTACCGCTTTTTCGATGGAAGAGTGGGCCTCGGTGCTGCAATAGATTCTGAATTTCTCGTTACCTGAAAAGCCAGATTCATTCACCTGGTAATTTGAATATTTTTCCCGGGCAGTGAGCAGTGCCACCAGTATAGCAGTTGAAGCGGTATCCTGGATGACCCCTTCAAACAGATCAGGCAGGCCGATCATCTCCCGGAGCCAGTTCATCACCTTCTCTTCCAGTTCTGCTGCAGCCGGGGAAGTTTCCCAGACCATGCACTGGGCTGCCATAGTGGCGGTAAGCATTTCAGCCAGCACCGAAGGATAGCTGGAGTTGGCGGTGAAATAAGCAAAATAGTTCGGGCTTTGCCAGTGGGTCATGCCCGGCAGGATGATGGTCCTGAAATCCTTGAAGATCGCTGACATATTCTCACTTTCCGGAGGAGGAGCATCGGGGATCTGGCTGAATATTTCCCCAGGCTTCACCTGTGATTTTACAGGCAGCTCTTCCACCTTTTCAAGGTAGTCGGCCATCCAGTCGACAAATTCGTGGGCATGTTTCCGGAAGTCTTTTGCATCGATCATAGCGTTGGCATATATTTTTATAAAATTAGGGGAATATTCGATTGCAATCGAGTAGGAGGAAAATAAAATAGTTTTCACCTATTTTATTTTCCGTCCTCT
>CAZOXI010000355.1:0-4394 GCA_964583445.1 uncultured Bacteroidaceae bacterium
TTATTTGATATTTAGTGTCATTTGAACATTTGTGTTCAAAAAAATAGAATCGTAAAGAAATCATTTTTCAAATGAAGAAACAAGTATTTATATTCAAAAACATTATTTGACTTGTATACAGCGATTTGTATTTTTTGCTAAAATTATAAAAATAAATTTCGGCATGATATATAGGGGGGTAATAAAACAAAATTGATATATATTCGTCTTAATATATAAATTTAATGGGGCGTGGAATAGAAAATATATGATTTAATAAATTTAACTTTAATTAACACTAATTTAATTTGGTATCTCAAAAAAGCATATTACTTTTGTGGTATAAAATTTGAAGCAAAGATTAACAGAAAATATTTAGGGTAGTTTAGTTAGTAGTTTAGTTGGTAGTTTTAGTTAGTAGTTTGAAAAGGGAAGGGTGTTCCGCCAGGAGCACCCTTCTTCTGTATATATCCCTCACATGTAAAATAGCAGCTTTCCCTGTGATGCCGCTCCCTCAATTGTAAAACAGCACCATTCCCTTGTGTTTTCCTGGTGTCCCGCAGTTATTCAAATATCATATCAACGATCTGCTTCCGGTCAGTTTCTGAAAGCTCGATATGGATACCGCTGGCCTTGTTCTTGTTCATCATTGACAGGATCTCATCTTTTTTGCCAGGAGATATATCGGCTCCCGCTGCCCTGACCGGTGCGCCCAGTTCCCGGAAAAAAGATTCGAATCCTGCTATGGTCGCTTCTGCTGTATCCACTTGAAAAAGCGCTTTCCCCAGCAGGATGATTCGTTCAGGATGATGTTCCGCCAGCCGCCGCATCCATGCCGGATAGAAAATGGAAAGTGTGGCACCATGTGCCGTGTCATACAAATAAGAAAGCGTATGACCCAGTGCATGCACACCCCAGTCACCGGAAGCCCTTCCATGCATGGTTGTGTCGTTCAAGGCATTGGTGGCTGCCCACATGATCCGCGCACGATAATCATAGTTTTCCAGGTCATTCACCAGGAGCGGTCCGACGTCCATTGCTTCGCGGATGATCGATACCACGAACCTGTCTGAAAGTTCAGCCTGTCCGGCACCAAACCAGGCTTCCAGTGCATGTGCCACCAGGTCGACGATGCCATAGGCGGTGTAATTGGACGGTACACTTTGCGTGTAGGCTGGATCCAGGAATGAATGGACCGGGAACATCAGCTCATGCCTGAACCCGATTTTCTGATCCGTATCGTGATTCTGTAAAACAGCCACCTGGTTCATCTCTGTCCCTGTAGCAGCCAGAGTAAGGACAGCGATAAGAGGTTTGGATGATTGCGGGGTGTGGTTCCCGGTCATTACTTCCCAGCCACTCACTTGATCAGCAATACATACTGCAATAACCTTGGCAGAATCGATTACACTTCCGCCACCGACAGCTACCACAAAATCAATATCTTCGGCAATACCGAGTCGCGCGGCTTCGTCAACATCGGTTACCACGGGATTGGGCTTGATCCCATTGAACTCAATGACTGATATGTCATTATTCTGCAGTTGTTTCAGTGTGTCGTCATAACTGCCATTCCGCAGCACACTTCCTTTTCCGTATACCAACAGCGCCTTTTTACCCAGGGAAGCCGCAGCTGCTCCGAGATCGTTCACGACGTTTTTACCAAAATGTAGCCTTGTAGGATTGTACGCAACAAAATTTTCCATGATATTTTAGTTTGGATGATTAATGATCCCTGCCGAGGTGTCCGTAGGTGCTCCGGTAACTGAAGCCAGTACATTGATCTTTTCCTGGAACCTGAGCAGGCCAAGGTAGGCAAACACGATGGCCTCCTTGAAATCGATGATTTGTTCACCAGGTATCAACAACTCACTCAAGCATTTGTTCCTGATACGGCTTACCAGGAACTTGTTATGCACCCCGCCTCCGGTGGTCATTACCTGTGATCCGGATGTGTGGTAGGTATTGATAAATGCTGCAACCTGGTCGGAGATATGCTCATTGACTGTGCATAGCAGATCCTCAATCGTGATCTCAGCCTGCCTGATTTCCGGGAGGAAGGCACGCATAAACCATTCTTTACCGAGTGATTTCGGTGCCGGAAGGCGGTAATATTCCAGGGCACTTAAGCGATCAAGTAAAGCTGAAGACACTTCGCCCCGGGAGGCCAAATCACCATTCCTGTCATAGTCAATGTCAATCCATGAGGCAATGGTGTTTAACGCCATATTACATGGAGAGATATCGCACGCTGTCCGTATACCGTCCTGGTCAAAAGAAATATTTGCAATCCCTCCGAGATTCAGGCAAAACCGAAAATTTCCAAAAAGGTCCCGGTCACCCACAGGCACAAGTGGTGCGCCTTGTCCTCCTTTGGACACATCCTGTATCCTGAAATCATTGATCACGATGATCCCGGTCCGTTTTGCGATCACATCGCCGTTGCCGATCTGCATTGTAATGCCCTTGTCGGGTTGATGCAGTACGGTATGTCCATGAGAGGCAATCAGCAGGGGTGATGCATTGTGATTTTTAAAAAAAAACAGAATTTGTTCTGCATAAAATTCACCAAGTTCCTGGTCAAGGGAATGGAGATTTTGTGGACTGATGTTCAATGCATCATCCAGCTTTTCTTTCAGGTAATAAGGGTAGGAGATTGTTGTCGCATCGATGAGGTTGTAGTGCATCGTTCCCGCAGATGCGCTGAATTTGCAAAGCGCAAGGTCAACGCCATCGAGGGATGTACCCGACATAAGGCCAAGCACGATGAATTCTTCCTGATCAGGCATGTACAATTATCTTAGAAAGGTCGTATGATAATTCGTTGTATTTCCTTTCGCATCTTTCAATTCAATCTCAAGTTCGTTATTTTTTTCTGAAAATGGAACCCTGCCGTCGAATTCGTGGAAGAGGAGATTGTTTTTCGGATCATATTCAAATAGTACCCACTGTCCATTGATCGTTCCATTGTAACTGTCGATCCCTGACAAATCATCTATGATCCTGAACCTGATGCCAGGCTGCGCGGTGATATCCTTGCCCGCATACAAATCAAGCGGGGTGATTTCTGGCGGAATGGTGTCAATACCAATGGCATATTTCCCGAAAGAACGCAACTGCCCGGTCACTTTTCCCCCCGTATAATCACCCCCGGAATATTCATATGAGCCATCTTCTTCGATACTTATCAGACAGAGCTTATCCGGATATCCGACAGGCAAGCGGTCGGGAATGAGCGATATTTCAAAGGCCCGATGCACTGGCACTGTTTGGTCATGTACCTGGTAAATATCTGAGTACAGGGCTTCCGGTCCGTCAAACCTGTTTAATTTAAACGCTATATTTTCGTAGAAACAATATGCAGGGAATCTCAGTTCAATATTCTGAGCCGCATATCCGCTTTCTTCATTGTAAGGGAGTGCATAGCCATCGCTCGGGAGCCCGGGGTCACCAGGTGTGATTGTATAGTTTGCAGCTGCAACGCCGGTACCCTTGACCTGGAAAACCAGTGAACAGGTGTTGCCATAGCTGTCTGTTGCTGTGATTCTGACCTCATGTGCCAGCGTGTCGGTAATAAGCACGGCACCATTATTATCAGTGAATTTATAAATACTGAGCTCATTATAAGGTAGCTTGAACAAACGCTGCACGTTGCGATTATGTTTGTGTTTTAGCGCATAGTCGATGTGTGCATTGATGAACCTGCTCTCAGCGAAGGAGAACTCGTTCATTTCCGAATAGAATACCTGCTTTCCATCTATTTCAAGATCAAGTGAAAAAACACCACAGCGGTTGGAAGCGCCGTTCAGGTAATCATATACTTCCACACCAAATCCGATCCGGCCGTGTACCCGGATGGGATTATCACCTGCTAACCTGGTAACATCGCCATTTTCCCGGGTGAACAGGTATAACGGTTCCGAAGCATTGTCCACATGAGATGATCCATCCAGTGGATATATGGCCGCTTTTAATATCCGGGGAGGGAGATCGTCCTCTATTGGAAAGTTGAAGAACAAACCGTTCAATGGATGCTGGTCACTGGTACGGCGTATTTCAAAATGCAGGTGCGGTCCCGAAGAACTACCCGTGTTGCCGGAATATGCAATGACATCGCCCTTGCTCACTTCAATTTCACCGGGTTGAAGATACAGGTCAAGACCGTGTGATTGCCTCCGGTACTGGATGTCCTGTACATAGTTGCCGATGGTCCCGTTGTAATCCTCCAGGTGACCATATACCGAGGTATACCCACCCGGGTGGGCGATGTATATTGCTTTTCCATACCCGCCGGTCTGGACCTTGATCCGGGAAACATACCCCGACTCAATGGCAAAAATCTTGTGACCCGTGACGCCCTGTGTCTTGAAATCTATTCCGGAATGAAAATGGTTTGATCTGAGTTCACCAAAATT
>CAZOXI010000356.1:0-354 GCA_964583445.1 uncultured Bacteroidaceae bacterium
GACAGAAGGTGTGGAGAAACGCTTGCAGTCGGATGTACCGGTAGGATTTCTCTGCAGTGGCGGATTGGATTCCAGCCTGGTGTGCGCCATTGCCGCCAAAGTGATGGACAAGCCGATTCGTACCTTCGCCGTGGGGATAGATGAAGATGCGATCGATACCAAGTATGCAAGGATCGTCGCAGATTACCTGGGAGCAGATCACACGGAGGTGCTCTTCTCAAGACAGGATATTTTCGATACCTTGAGCACACTGATCTACAATATCGAGACCTATGACATTACCACGATCCGGGCATCCATGGGCATGTTCCTGGTATCCAAATATATCAGTGAAAATACCGACATCAAGGTGCT
>CAZOXI010000356.1:364-4365 GCA_964583445.1 uncultured Bacteroidaceae bacterium
ACCGGGGAGATCAGTGATGAGATCTTTGGCTATAAATACACTGATTTTGCGCCCTCCCCCTCTGCTTTCCAGGAAGAGGCTGAAAAGAGGTTGCGGGAAATATACATGTATGATGTGTTGCGCGCCGACAGGAGCATCTCATCATGCGGTCTTGAAGCCCGCGTACCGTTCGGGGATCTTGAATTTGTCGATTACGTGATGGCCATCCGTCCGGAGCTGAAGATGAATTTTACCGGCGTCGGGAAATATTTGCTCAGGAAAGCATTTGAAGGAGATTATCTTCCACATGATATTCTCTACAGGGAGAAAGCCGCATTTTCGGATGCAGTCGGACATAGTGTAACGGATTACCTGAAACAATATGCCGGAGAGATGTATTCAGATGCAGATCTGGCAGCTGCCAAAAAGAAATATGCACATGCCACCCCGATTTCCAAGGAATCATTAATGTACAGGGACATTTTCGAGTCACATTTCCCGGGCCAGTCCCACTGTGTTGTCGACTTCTGGATGCCAAACAAAAACTGGGAAAATTGCAATGTCAATGATCCCAGTGCAAGGGTGCTGCCCAACTATGGAAAGTCGGGGGAATAATTTCTCCCGCCTTTTTTTTGCCTTTATCACCCAGCCTTCGTTCTATGTTCCGAATTCCTTATATTATTCAACCCAAGTCGGTTCCTTGTCTTTTTCCCCGGTATACGCCCCCGTTTACCGGTACAAAGTATGCACCTGACACGATCATCTGTTGATCCCGGCAGTTGACAGCCCGAAAACTGCAGCTGGCACTCCGCAACCTGCTTTTCAACCAAATTTTTACGGTTTTTCTTGACATGTACTTACTAATAGTGTAATATTGTACGATAATAGTTCTATTTTACTTTTTTCGTACATTATTTATCACTATGTCAATACCGAAAAAGAAAAAACAGATCATCGCTACAGGGAAGACCCTTTTCTGGAAACATGGTTTCAAAAGGGTAACTATTGAAGAGGTATGTGCCGCTGCAGGAGTCAGTAAAATGACCTTCTACAAATACTTCGCCAACAAAATGGAACTGGTCAAGGCAATCATGGAAAAGTCCATGAAGGAGTCGATCGATCGTTACAAATCGATTATGAACAGTAATTTGCCTTTTACGGAGAAGATCGAAATGCAACTTCAGATGAAAATGGAGGGGACGGCAGATATCAGCAATGAGTTTATGGACGACCTCATGATACACGGCGAACCCGAGATGATGGAATACATGCAAAATATGACCCGGAAGGTACTGGGAATCGTCTACACTGACTATGTGACAGCACAAAAAAATGGAGAGATCCGCCAGGATGTAAAACCGGAATTCATCATCTATTTTCTCAATCATATATACGAGATGCTGAAAGATGAGCACCTGATCAAAATGTACCGTGATCCAAACGAACTGGCCATGGAGCTGACCCGCTTTTTCTTTTATGGTATTGCAAGCAGAGCCTCAGAAAAATGAAACGAGTACATCAACATAATACCCGAAAGTTACGATGCATCTACATGATGGAATTCCTGTTGATGTTAGCTGTTTCAGTCAATACGGATGCACAAACGCTGAATTTCAGCGGACAGGCCATCGGCTGGACAACGGTCAATCCTTCCAATAAGTTCCAGGCACAGGGTGGTCTCCGCTATCTCCCTGAACTATCATTCGAGGTTCCGCTAGGCAAGTTGTACCTCGAAGGTGAAGGGTCACTGAACATATGGGGAACATCCACATATGCCGGTGGGGACACCCTTGGGTACGAAAGTAATTTAAGCCTGTACCGGTCCTGGGTAAAGATCGCGGGCAATCAATGGGAACTGCGGGCAGGTTTGCAAAAAATAAATTTTGGATCAGCAAGAATGCTGCGCCCGCTGATGTGGTTCGACAGGATCGATCCCAGGGATCCCCTACAACTCACCGAAGGAGTGTATGGACTGCTGGGCAGATATTATTTCCTGAACAATGCCAACATCTGGCTCTGGGGGCTTTACGGTAACGATGTAAGAAAGGGCCTGGAACAGTTCCCCACCAGGGAAAAAGGATTTGAATTTGGAGGGCGTGTCCAGGTCCCGGTATATATCGGAGAAGCAGCTGTATCCTTCCATCACAGGGAAGCAGATCCCGATGCAGTTTTTCCTGATTCGCTTCATACGGGTAACATTTACCCGGAGAACAGGATCGCTTTTGACACCAAAATAGACCTGGGTGTCGGTATTTGGCTGGAAGGATCACTGACACAGCACAACCTCGACTTCTCGCCGGTCGACTACACCACATTGCTTAATGCAGGAATCGACTACACATTCAACATTGGCAATGGCGTGAACATGATGAGTGAAGGTTTTTTCCTGCTTGCCGGGGAAAATCCCTTCGCAACCGATCAGCAACTTTCGTTCCTGGGTGCCACGGTATCCTACCCGCTGAATATCATTCACAACCTGTCAGGGATCGTATTCTATGACTTCACCAACAAGGATTTCTACCGGTTCATCAACTGGTCGATGACCTTCGACCGGTGGACCTTTTATACCATGGCATTCTGGAATCCAAAAAACTATCAACTATACAATTTTCAGCAGGAAGCCTCCCTTTTCAGCGGGGCAGGATTTCAGCTCATGGCAGTCTTTAATTATTAAACCAATGCGCACAATCAATAACATACTTAATATTCATCCGGCTTACCCATTGACAATTCAAGGATGGGGCGTCAGGGAATATGTCCAGAACGATGATCCGGACCCGTAGCAACCTGCACACACCTGCTGCTGCCAGTCGGCCATGGATGCAACTGGCTATATGAAATCATGAAACAATCACACAAAATTTGAAATAAGATGAATAACAACACGATCATAGACGTCAACCACCTGGTGAAAAAATTCCCCATCGGCGGCGGATATTTTACTGCCCTCGAGGACATCAACCTCCAGATCAAAACCGGTGAATTTGCAGGTTTGGTCGGACCCAGTGGTTCAGGAAAAACCACCATGCTCAACATCATCGGATCACTCGACGATCCAACAGGGGGTGATGCCCATGTAATTGGCACCTCCATTAAAAACATCGGTGCCAAAAGAGCCTCTGTGCTCCGGAAAAAGCACATGGGATTTATTTTCCAGACATTCAACCTCATGCAGGTATACACCGTATATGAAAATGTGGAATTCCCGCTTCTGCTCCTTAAAATGTCAGGTTCAGAAAGAAAAAAAGCAGTAATGGAAGCACTGGAATGGGTGGGGCTGACCTCAAAAGTCGGTTCAAAACCGAAGCAGCTTTCAGGAGGGGAATCACAGCGCGTCGCCATTGCCCGTGCCATGGTAAAAAAACCTGAACTGGTACTGGCAGACGAACCAACTGCCAACCTGGATGCAGAAAACTCTCACCACATTCTCCGGACCATGGAGCATCTGAACAAGGAACTGCAAACCACCTTTCTCTTCGCTACGCATGATGAAAAAGTCATACAATACCTGCGGAGGATCATCTATCTTGAAGATGGTAAAGTGGCAAAGGACGAAATCGTTAAAAACTGAAAGGAGGCCCGTCATGCTATCAATAAAACTAGCTTTTAAAAACCTGGTCGGTGCCGGCCTGAGGACCATTCTGAATGTTTTTATTCTTTCTGTCGCATTCGTAGTGATAATCATGCAAAACGGCTTTATCCAGGGATGGAACAAGCAAGCCAGGCACGATGTCATCGAATGGCAGTACGGACAGGGACAATACTGGGCCGGGGACTTCGATCCCTATGATCCGTTTACCTATGAAGATGCACATGCTTCCATTCCGAAAGCACTTGCCGAAGCCAGGCAGGAGGGAAACATTGCCCCTGTCCTGGTATCTCAGGCGACGGTGTATCCCGAAGGACGGTTAAAAAGTATCATGCTGAAAGGAATTGACCCTGGTCAGCAGACCCTCGCGATTCCCTCAGAAGCACTTGCCGGAAATGGGGAAACGATTGGCGCCATACTGGGATCCGGAATG
>CAZOXI010000357.1:0-4358 GCA_964583445.1 uncultured Bacteroidaceae bacterium
TCTGTATGAAAGATGTACACCCGAGCGGTACGAAGATTTTACCGGAAGGTTGGGTAAGGGAGGGGTCGGTTTTATTACATTCCATTATATGGTAGACGGGGTTACCATTGAGATAGGGAAGTATGCCAGTTTGTTTGAAAAACTTTTTCCAGGCATCCCTGTGCATTATATCGGTGGGAAATTCAGGAATAAATCAGAAACAATCATACCGGGCCGTTACAGAAAATGCAAGATCCCGGAGCTGGCGGGATTCAAGGAGTGGGATTTGTATGCATCATTTTTCATGGAGGAAATGGAGCGGGGAAGCAGCAGCTATAATGCATTGATAGTGGCTTTTTGGGAACAAACCCAACGTATATTGAAAAAACTTGGATCCTATGTTCTCGACCAGGGCATCGAGGTATTGTATATAGTAAATGTATGTTCAAACCCGGGAAATATTTCTGCTGCGCTTGCATTGGTATTGCTCTCGGAGTTTATGAAAATACCTGTGATCAACAACAACCATGATTTTTATTTTGAGGGAGGGAACAGCAGGTTTGACTTACGTTCAAAAGGATTAAAAAAAGGTCCTAGGGATTTTTTCTTTACCAATGCGCATCTTGGAGAGGTATTTTCCATTGTCGAGATGTTATTCCCGTGGGAGTCCAGGTTCTGGCTGAACGTGAATATCAATACCTCACAAACAGACCAGCTGATCAGATACAGGGGTCACAATCCCTCCAGGGTGATGGAAATCGGTACTGCTGTAGACACCAGCGCATACAGCAAAAGCGATAAGCGAAGAAATATTAATGCTATTCTTCAGTTTGAAAAGGTACTGGCGCGATACCACAAGCAGCTTATTTCCTATTCTGTGGAAGACGTAGAAGCCGGACCCCTGGTATCTGAGAAGCATCCAAGGCCCATTCTGATTGGTCACAAGACTTGCCCGGTAGAAAAGTTCAGTTCCGAGAACATTATTTTCCTGCAACCAACCCGGATCATCGCAAGAAAACGCATTGAGCTGGGATTCAGTTTACTGAAGAAGATCATTGACAACGAGGAAATGCAAAACAGGTTGATCAATACACCCAACCTCAAGATCACCCTGCTCATCAGCGGACCCATTGCTTCCGGTCATTATGACTATTTCAGAAAAATACTGAAGCGGTTCAGGGAATTGCTGGAAGAAATACCTGTTGCTTTCAGGAGCAGGTTGTACCTTGCTTTGCTGCTTGGTGAGCTGGACCGGGATGCATTTCTTAAACGATTTCAACATCCTATTGGTATTCCGAATCTTTATAATATTGCTTCCCTGATCCTTTTGCCCAGCAAAACCGAAGGGCGTGGTCTTCCCATTATTGAAGCGACGGCCTGTGGCACACCAATATTTTGCAGACGCTATGAGCCTGAAGCCGTCTACTCCGAGGTGATCGGCGAACACCTTGGAGAGAAGGAGCGTTTGCATGTGTATGAATTCCGGGGAAAGAAAATCAGTAAAAGTATTGTTTCACAGATCAGTGAAAGAGTATTTTTCCCGCATAAATTTGCACAGGAAACATTGCATAACATGCGTATCGTGCAGCAGCGATACAGCCTGGAAGCGCTGGAAGAGAATATCAACAGGATCATCAAGAAGCTACATGCCCAGTTGCAACCCGGTGAATTTGAGAGAAAGCAGGCACGAGAAGCACTCAGGGATTACAGGGGTCTTGTGAATTTCAGCAATGAAGACTTTGAATTCCTGCTGGATCAACGCTACAGGCAGTATCTGCCAGGCTATGGAAAGCTTGCTTATATGTTGATGTTAAAATCCCTGATTGATCCCAGTTATTTCAGGGTAGAAGAGCAGAAAGCCAGGGGCAGCGTATTTTATTTTGCCCGGGAAATCCTGAACAACGACCCGGATCTTTTAAATATTCCGGAGGAAAAAATCGACTCCTTTTATAATGCTGTGGATCAATTGTTCCATTACGTGGAAGGGGAGGTGCCGGTACGGCACGATCATTCCATGTCGTACCGGCACAGGAACGAAAAGTATTATCCATACCAGGACTATACTTTCCAGGAGCTGACAGGGATTGTTAATCTGCTGTACATGCGGATCGTGCAGCCAATGCCACAGGTAAAAGTCGATCTTAGTCCGCAGTTTTTTACCGACTGGAACCTGGCACTACTTCAGCTGACTGCGAGTAATTACCTGGCGATTGATAGCCGGGAGTTGCTGATCAGGAAAATGAAGGAAAACCTGCCCATTGCCTATTTCCCCGGCGAATTTATCATGTATGAACTGGAGTTTTTTGCCTTGCAAGCCATTCGTTCGCGATTAAAACTAACCATAGAAGAGGAAGTTACAGAAGAATTGCTGCTAAAACACAGGGAACAGGTGGCCCCGGTATATATATTTGCGCAGGAAAAGAAACTGGGAAAGCAGCTTAACCGGCAGGAAATTGAAAATTATATTGAGCAGGGGCTTTCCAATGAACTAAAATTACTGTATGACCATCAATTGGTGCGCATCATTCCCACCCGGCAACTTTGCGTTGGAATTCACTTTTCACAGTTGGGAGAAAAACCATTGAGGGTGTTGCGGAAGATCCGGGAGCAAGGCGGATTTTTACTGACCAACAGGCGGCATGCAGCGCTGATGACCGACATGGTCAATATCGACCGGTTCCATATCGGGAGGATTCGCACACCATTTTCGGCAAATATCATGGGTATTCCTGAAGGAAGCGGATACATCCAGTTCGTTCCTGCCGGATTACGTTCAACACTTGCCTATCCGACTCCTGTGCAGACAGCACTGGACCAGCAAAGAGCGTTACAAAGCGGGCTATACCTGGAATTGGAGAAAGAGATGGGTCCGCGGGCCCTGATTGATGCGCTGGTGGAGGATGCAAAATTGCGTGGCTCACCAGTGACAGACGTCCTGGAAAGGTTGGCCAGTAAACCACAGGCATCAAATCATGTTGTGTCCTCTTATATTGCCGGAAGATATGAAGACGGGAATCCTTATAATGGTGCCTTTGTACGTATTGACCTGGAGGCAGACAGGTGGAATTTCAGGGCAGTAACGGCACCCTTGAACCCCAGGACCGTTTCCGAATTTGTTGCAGACCATGAACGATCCACCGGTCGACATGCAGAATTGGCATGGAATGGAGGTTATATACTGAACCCTGAACTGGTGGGCAAGCTTGGTTTACCGGAATCCTATATCGGTTCTCCACTTGGATTGCTGATCAAGGATGGAAAGTGTCTTTGTCCTCCACTGTTTAATAAGGCTGCTTTGATCTTTGACAGAAATGGCGGGGCCGATATTCAGCGCGTGAACTGTAGTGGGGGAATCCTCCTGGAACTTGGAGGAAGCCGCATTTTGTTGAAGCCGGAACAATACAACAATGCCACGCCAGGGGATAAAGTTGCCTATTATGACCTGATGTATCGCGGTAATGGGATTCCTGCCAGGGACAGGACAATCCTGAGACTTTCCGGGCGAACCATTCGTGAAGTACTGTCGGGAAACCGGGAGAAACACGTGCAAATATTGCCAGTGGGTCTGACGGTTTCGTTTCCTGCAGGAATGTTACCGGATGGAGTTAGGGCAGGCCAGGAAGTTGAGATGACAATACTGGGGATGGAAGAGGTGTGGCAGGCCATCGAAGCGGGACCACAATTACTGGAGGATGGAAAACAGGCCATTGATATGGATGCGGAGGGGTGGAAGACCCCCTTTTCCATTGCCACGCAGGCGGCCCGCCTGGATTACCTGGATATGCGCGGTCCCAAAATCGCAGTTGGAATGGATGGGAAAGGGAAGCTCATGGTGTTAACGGTCAATGGACGGATCAGGGAATCGGTGGGAGCCACACATGCGGACATGGCCAACATACTTGCTGAACAGGGCATGGTAAAAGCAATGGGTTTTGATCCGGGCGGGAGCAGCACATTGTATGCAGGAGGGAAGGTGTTGAACATTTCTCCCTATAACAGCGATTATGAATACAATGTGTACGCATTGCCTCCGCAACCTCGTGCTGTTTCAAATGCGATCATAGGAACCATTCAAAAAGGAGAATAGAATTGTGGCCGGAATATATATACATGTACCATTCTGCAGGCAGGCATGCAGGTATTGTGATTTCTATTTTACAGTGAGTCTGAAATACCGGGATGCATATGTGGACGCGCTGCTCAGGGAACTGGAGAACCGCGCAGAAGAAGTTTCAGGGTCACTGATTTCCACCGTATACCTGGGGGGAGGAACACCTTCGGTGCTGAGTCATCAACACCTGGAAAAGATTATGACCCGCGTGGCGGAGTTGTTTGCGATTGATACAGCAGCAGAAGTAACCATCGAGGCGAATCCTGAT
>CAZOXI010000358.1:0-4355 GCA_964583445.1 uncultured Bacteroidaceae bacterium
TGCAGTATATTAATATATTAAATACCCTTAGGCAAATCTTAACCGGACACTAGTGAAATATCATTTAAAATGTGGATCGTTTGTTTTTGTAATCATTCTGAATATATTTAAACAAAGTTCAATGAAAAATAGAAATGTTAAAGTATTACTGATTGCAATTTTTTCCTTTTGTGCCTTTACAAACGTAATTGCACAAAACCAAAAACCAAACATCATACTGGTCATGGCCGATGACCAGGGGTGGGGACAGGTTGGATATAATAATCATCCCATGCTGAAAACCCCAAACCTCGATGCCATGGCAGAAAATGGTATCCGGTTCAACCGGTTTTACGCTGCCGGTCCGGTATGCTCACCAACAAGAGCCTCAGTACTTACAGGAAGAACACATAAACGCACAGGCGTGCCGGGACATGGCGATAATCTTTGTCTACAGGAAAAAACATTACCGCAAGCGCTTAAAAATGCAGGATATGCAACAGCACATTTTGGCAAGTGGCACCTGAATGGTTTAAGGGGAGCAGGTGCTCCGATATTGATTCAGGATCCCAACAACCCAGGTGAATATGGTTTCGAGGAGTGGCTTTCTGTGACCAACTATTTTGATATGGATCCATTGATGGGGCGCAATGGTCATTTTGAAGAGTTTACCGGCGACGGCTCCGAAGTTATTGTCGATGAAGCGCTAAAATTCATCGAACAACAAAAAGAGAACGAAACGCCTTTCTTAGCCGTAATCTGGTATGGTTCACCGCATGCTCCTTTCAGGGCTTTCGATGAAGATAAACAAGGTTATGGAGCAGATAAAGCTGCAGAACAACTGGGCGAAATTGTAGCCATGGACCGCAGCATCGGAACGCTTCGTAAAGCATTACGTGAATTGCAAATTGAGAAAAATACCATTGTTTGGTATTGCAGCGATAATGGAGGTCTGAAGGACGATCCGGATGCATGTGGTGGGTTGCGCGGTCATAAAAGCGAAATCTTTGAAGGAGGAATCCGGGTTCCTGGGATCATTGAATGGCCTGGGAATATCTCGCCGGCTATTACAGACTTCCCGGCTTCTACCATGGATATTTTTCCAACTATTGTCGAGTTGCTCAATTTACCCGAAGAATCAATGCTGAAAGTACACGATGGTGAAAGCATCTTACCGCTCTTTACTGGTGAAATACCACAGAGACAGCACGGCATTCCTTTTGATTTTCAAAGGAAATTTGCCTTGATCCGTGATGATTACAAGCTGCTGACCTTGAACAGCACCCGGGGCCCATGGGAATTATACAATTTAGCCGAAGATCCTTCTGAAACAAAAGATTTATCTGCTGAACTGCCGGAACGTTTTGCTGAAATGCAAAGTGAAGCACGCGGTTTTATTGTGTCCATTCAGGCCAGTGCAGAAGGAAAGGATTATCCGGAAGGAGCAGTTATTCAGCCTGCAAGAAAAGAGTTCTGGTTTGAAATGGAAATGTATGAACCCTATTTTGAAAATTTTTATAATCGTTCAAAACATATCAATAAGGTTGGAGAACCTGCTCCTCCTTTGCAATTGAATGCAGCGTCTGTATCTGCAAACCGGGTGAAATTAAAATGGCCTGAAACCAACGATAAAAATATATCAGGATATAACATCTACCGGAATGATTCATTGGTTGCTGAAAGTGTGACCAATGAATTCAAGGACACTGGTTTACCTGAGTCAAGCGAATATAAGTATACAGTCAGGGCTTACGACAGGGCAAAATCGGAAAGGCTGCCGACTTACACCTGTTCGGTAAAAACCAAAGAAAAACAGTAATAGTAAATCAAAAAAAGATGAATTTGTTTTATCAGATTACAATCATCCATCTGATGCAGTGAAGATTGCCATTGGTGAAATGTCCTTTATTAAACTAACTAATATGAAGTTTTTAAAATCCGGTGTGAGTATCATGTTTATGGCTCTGCTGATCGCATGTTCATCCTGCGATAAAAAAGTTATCGAAGTAACTGAATTGGTGAACGATCTGTATGAGCGGACTTCCGTACCTTCATACATAGCGGAACAGTTCGGTCCCTTTGGACCGCTGGTTAAATCCTATCCGGTACCTGACGAGGGAGCCATTTTTGTGGCACCGGATGGAGATGCGAGCCTGAAAGGTGAAAGTATTAGAAAACCAACTACCATAGAACATGCTGTAGAAATTGCCGAAACCGGCGATGTGCTTGTACTCAGGGGAGGTGTTTACCGTACTGGTAACCTGAGCTTCGATACGGAAATTACCATTCAGCCTTACAAGGATGAACGACCGGTATTGAAAGGAACAAAAGTTGCTGCAAACTGGGAAAAGCGCGGCGACTACTGGGTAACTAAGTGGGATAATCTCCATTACCAGGATCCGCCTAAATGGTGGAAACCGGGAGGAAGAGATGGCCCGGCAGTGAAGTATAACGACGATCTTGTATTGTTCGATGGGGAGATGTTTCGTCCGGTTAGTGAGGCATCCGAGTTGGAAAGTGGCTACTTCTACTGCAATTATGCCGACAATGAGGTCTATATAGTCGACGATCCAACCGGTAAGGAAGTCGAGATTGTCGTTTATGAATACGGACTTATACGGGAGCATGGTGAAGGGGCAGATCCTAAAGGACCCACGATCCTGGGAATGGATATATTGGGCTATGCCCAGGCTTGCGTGGCAATCAGAGGCGATGATCCATACAGGATAATAGAACTCTTTGAAATGCCCGATGCACCTGTAGGAACCCATATTGAAAATTGTCGTCTGCTGTTTAGTCCCAGCACAGGCCTCAGCATAACTTCGCCGGAATCGTATATCGCCTATAACGATATCAGCATGATCGGTAACTGTGCGATGACCACCCGGATGTCGCACAATAGCATGTTTGAACATAATGTAGTTAGTCATAGCGATTGGTTTGATCTGCGAATCTACCCTGCAGGAATTAAGGTGTTTAACCAGTGTCACAACTACACTGTCCGCAACAATTATTTTGGAGAGATGCCCTGCGAAGCAGTCTGGTACGATGTAGGTCACCGTGAGGGTAAAGCCTATAATAATTATCTGTATAACTGTGGCATGGGTTTGAAGATCGAGATTTGTCATAAGAGCTATGTTGCAGGAAATGTGTTTGTGAACTCAGACCTCTGGTTTTGTAATTCCAACTCCTGCATGGCCTATAATAACACAATGATTAATTCCCGTATCGATCTTTGGCGAAATAATCGCGGAGCGGGCGGATGGAACAAAAACTATAGCTTCAATCATGTTTCAACCGGCCCCGGAGTGGAGAATTACCATGGACATCATGTGGCGAACAATGTCTTTGCTGGTAGTGAGCCACGCGGAGATTTTTATGCCCTGATCGAGGATAATAATAATTACGATACGAATTTCCATGCTGATGTGTACACGCATAATACATTTCTTAAACAGGCCACCTGGACTTTTAATGCACAGGTACAGCCCCTTGGATTAACCAATCCCGTGAAGTACGAAAACCTGGAGGACCTGGAGGAAGTATTAGGTAAATATGTCTACGACAATGCACAATTGGAAATCACCCAGGATGAACTTTTCATGGCTAAAGATGCAGGTGACTACAGACTAAAGGATGTAGAGGGTTTGCCTGAAGGCATTGCTGTCCCTGAAGAGATAGCTGAATTACTGGGCTGGGATCAGGCTGCGAAAGGACTGGGAGCATTTCCGCGGCCGCTAGCCCACTGAATGTCTTCGGAAAGCTCGATGAAACAGCCACTAGCTAAGTATTTTGCACTGTATTAATACAATATTTACTATTTATTAATCAATATTTTTTAACATTGTTAGCGTACCAATAACGTTAACTAAAAACTACAATTAAAATGAAAGTAAAATTCCTGCTTATTCCGGGTGTTTTTATACTGATTATCAGCAATTTATTCAGTCAGCAAGTTCCAGATTATAAAAATCCAGATCTTGAAATTGAAAAACGGGTCACAGACCTGGTGGGAAGAATGACCCTGGAGGAAAAGTGTACGCTTGTCCGGGGTACAGACCTTCAGTATGGACAGAAAGCATTACCGGCAATTGAGCGCCTGGATACGCCACCATTTTTAATCATGCATGGACCTTACGGAGGAAAATTCAAGCGGGCTCCGCAAATGCAGGTGGGCACCTATTTCCCTGTTTCCATCGCAATGGCTGCAACGTGGAGCGAGGATATGGTACAGGAGATAACCTCCGCCATGGGAGCAGAGATGAATGCCTGGGGCGGGCACGCCAATGCCGGACCGGCCAATAATATTATTCGTGATCCACGTACGGGTCGCAGTTTTGAATACTTTACAGAAGATCCTTTTCTAAATGGTAAGA
>CAZOXI010000359.1:0-4335 GCA_964583445.1 uncultured Bacteroidaceae bacterium
GGTTTCGTATCGCAGGATGACCTGCTGATCGAGGAATTGTCTGTATACCAAAACCTTTATTACAACGCCAAACTCTGTTTCGATCAATACTCGGAACAGGAACTGGAGAATACTGTTGTTGGTGTACTTAAAAACCTGGGGCTATATGAGATCCGTGATATACAGGTGGGGTCACCCCTGAATAAAAAAATCAGTGGCGGACAACGAAAAAGACTGAACATCGCCCTGGAACTGATCCGTGAGCCGGGGGTCCTGTTCCTTGATGAACCCACGTCGGGACTTTCCAGCAGGGACTCGGAAAACATTCTCGACCTGCTCAAAGAACTATCGCTCAAAGGAAAGCTTGTTTTTGTCGTGATCCACCAGCCCTCCTCCGACATCTTCAAAATGTTCGACCGGCTGTTGATCCTCGACACGGGGGGCTATCTTATCTATAATGGAAATCCCATCGATTCGATCCAATATTTCAAGACCAGGGTACAGCATGCAGACTGGAACGAAAGTGAATGTCCGGAATGTGGCAATGTGAACCCTGAACAGGTTTTCAATATTGTTGAGACCAGTGTGCTTGATGAATATGGGAAGGTCACACACACCAGGAGAATATCACCCTTGCAGTGGAGTGAATACTTCAGGAAGGAGTACCGGGAAACTGATCAGCCCACTGCTTCCCGGGATGACCTTCCGGAAATATCCTTCAAGACCCCTTCACGGTTCCGACAGTTCGTGGTGTTTCTCAAACGTGATATCCTTAAAAAGGTCAGTGATACCCAGTACATGGTGATCAATTTCCTGGAAGCACCTCTCCTGGCATTCCTGCTTGCATTCATCGTGAAATATTACAGTGTAAGTGTTACCAACAAATTCGAATATACACTGTCCGAAAACAGTAACCTTCCCGTCTACATATTTATGTCGGTGATCGTGGCCATTTTCATGGGATTATCGGTCAGTGCCGAAGAGATCATCAAGGACCGGAAGATTCTCAAGCGGGAGGCCTTCCTGAACCTCAGCTGGTCGGGGTACCTGCTCTCAAAAGTGGCTGTGCAATTGATGCTCTCGGCGATACAGGCAGCAGCATTTGTATTGATCGGCAACAGCATCATGGAGATCAGGGGAATGTATCTTGAATACTGGATCGTACTGTTCTCAGCCTGGGCTTCCGCGAATGTAATGGGACTATTGATCTCTGACAGTTTTAAGACCGTTGTGACCATTTACATCCTGATTCCGTTCCTTGTCATTCCCCAGATCATCCTGAGCGGAATCATTGTCAAGTTCGAAAACCTGAATCCCAGTATCTCGGCGCCCGACCGGATTCCCATTTACGGGGAGATCATCACAGCCAGGTGGGCCTATGAAGCATTGGCCACCTACCAGTTTAAAGAAAATGAATATCAGAAACACTTCTACATTGCTGAAAAGAAAAAAAGTGTTGCAGGCTTCATGTCCAGCTACCTGCTTCAAAACCTGGAAAATAAATTGACGGAAGTCACCGAGCATTACCAGGATCCGGACAAAGCGGACCTGGTCAACAACCACCTCTCGCTTATCAGGAATGAACTGCAAAAAGAATACAATGACAGGCTGGTGTTCGCAACCTATGCTGAAGATATTCCCACATGGAAGATGAAATACATATCGGATTTGGTCCCAGGTAACCTTAACGATTCACTGCTGAACCATACAATGGAATACATACAGGCACTGTCAGCTGCCTATACGGATGTCTACAGGCGTGCTTTCAGGGAAAGCAACGAGATCAAGCAGGAGTTTGATCGTGAAAAACTGCAGGAGTTAAAACGCAATCACCACAATACCAGCCTCGAAGAATTTGTAACCAATAAAAATGAATTTGAAAAGATTGTTGAATATAACGGTAAGCTGATCCAGAAGACTGATCCGATCTATAATGATCCCCGATCACCATTCATCAAGGCACATTTCTATGCCCCGAGAAAAATGGTATTCGGCACTTTTATGCCCACAATCCTGGTAAATGTCATTGTAATCTGGTTCATGACCATCGTTCTTTATATACTCTTATATTACAGGGTGCTGAAAAGGCTCCTTGATTTCTTTGAGAATTTCTCATGGAAAAAGAAAACCACCCCGTTGTAAATGAGGTGGTTGCCAGAAATTATTTGGTTGACCAGCGTTATTCTACGATCTCAATCATTTTGAAGGGAACCCGGATAATTGATTCATAGTCCTCTCCTGCTTCCAGCATATCCTCGTCATCCTCTTCGTAATGCCAGTTAATGATCACTTCATTTTTACCTTTATGAATGGCTTCAAGCTTTTTGAAAACATCAAGGATACATTTTGAAGAACTCGTATTAAAATATTCAAGCTGCACATTTACCTGGGTCAGATCAAGAGGCATCGCGCTATATTCATCCAACCACTCAACCAGTGGCTTGTAGAATTCAATTGAATTCTCAGGAATTGAACGGCCCTTGATCTCAATCACACCCTCCTTTGCATCAAACTTAACCGTTGGCGTTTTGGCTGTTCCTTCAATCAACAATGGTTCCATAGTTCGTATTTTATAAATTTACTATCAGTTTCAATAATCAATGTAAACATCGAGGTTAAAAAAGGCATAATCGTCATTATAATCATTGAAGTTATAATCCAGGCGATTGCCCGTTTTCCTGGCAATATCCACCAGTCCGAGTCCCCCGCCGCCTTTTTCTGAAAGCCGCTGATGATTCAGGATAAACTTGTACATATCCTTAAGCTCATCGGCATTCATTGAATTGATCTTATCGATTTTTCCCTTTAGCTGGGGTACTTTTTCTGATTCAATGAAATTACCTGTTGATATCTTGTACTGGGATTCTTTTCGTGAGACGACCAGTATACCAAATTTCTCGTCAAAATCCTTCCGGATCTCCGGGGGCAATATGTCTATGTGATGATAGAGATTCTGAAGACTTTCCACCAGCACATTGTAGACTTTTTTACGGATCTTGGAAGTTTCACTGTAATCGTCCATACGAGCTTCAACGACTTCAAGGACATTACTGATTAACTCACTGGTAACGTTACCTTTATAGGCAATCAGTACGTCGTTGCTGTTTAGTTTTGAGTAGTACTCGTTTACATCAAAGCTCATTGAAGCTTTATTTGTTTACAGGTAATGTAATCTCTTTATTGTCGCTCAGCAAATATAAAAAAAATAATTGCTTCACAAAACCAATACATATAGCTGCTTTGTGTTCAGCTATTCCTGATGGTTTACTAAATATAGGTAAAATTATAAGCCCTGCTAAAATAATGCATACAATTTCAGTATTTTTCAGCGAACTGGGTATATTTTAGGATGAACAGTCCCCGTTGATCCTCATTCAGGTCGTTACAAACGATTTTCGTGTTCCGCTGAAGAGTTGGTATTTCATAAATTTCCCTTCCAGTCCGGCATTGTAGAGCGGGATCTTTTTATCCGGTTTTAGCCCGATAAAACGGAAAGCATCGAGGCTGGCCGAATATACCCAGGCTTCTGAGCCGGGAAAACGATGTTTCAATGTTGTACCTATACCACTGTATAATGCCTCTATATCTTCCACTTCAATGCGTTCTCCATAGGGGGGATTCATAATCACCAATGAGGGCGCTGCAATTTCATCCAGTGTAAGGAAGTTTTCTCTTTGTACTTTAACAGAATCACCAAGTCCTGCTATCCTGATATTGTTTTTTGTCATCCTCACTGCTTCCGGATCAATATCAGATGCGATGATTGGATGCGCAGGAATGGTTTTCCCGGGCAGTGACTCGATCAATCTTTCGAAAAGCACCGGATCGAAATCGGGCCAGTGCTGAAATGAATAGTTCCTTCCCATGGACCCCGGGTATACTCCTGATGCGATCATCTCAGCTTCGATGGCGATGGTTCCCGATCCGCACATGGGATTCCTGAGTGGTCGTTCTCCCTTGTAGCCTGTTATCATGACCATTCCGGCGGCCAGGACCTCACTGAGGGAGGCCGGATGTGCAAATTTCCTGTATCCTCTCCTGTGCAGTGAATCTCCTGAACTGTCGAGTGAAATGGTAAAAAAGGTCTCCTGCACATGGACATTGATCCTGATATCCGCTCCCTTCAGATCGACGGAAGGACGCAGGGATGTGTTGTCCCGGAACTGATCTGCGATGGCATCCTTGATCTTCAGTTCCACATAGTGATTGTTCCGGAAAACCTTTGAGAAAGTAACTGCGTCCACTGCAAAGGAATGTTTATAGCTCATATATTCCGACCAGTCAATATCCCTGATCTTCCGGTAGAGCTGTTGTTCGTTGAACGCCTTAAAACGCGCAATGGGTTTCAGTATCCTC
>CAZOXI010000360.1:0-4329 GCA_964583445.1 uncultured Bacteroidaceae bacterium
ATCGTTGTTCGCAGAGATGGAAGCCACCTGCTGAATCTTGGAAGTATCATCGCCAACAGGCTTGGACTGTCCACTAAGATTCTTCACAACAGCTGCAACGGCTTTGTCGATACCTCGTTTCAGGTCCATCGGGTTGGCCCCGGCAGTAACGTTCTTGATACCAACATTTACAATGGATTGTGCGAGTACTGTTGCGGTTGTGGTTCCGTCACCAGCATCATCGTTGGTTTTGGAAGCAACTTCCTTCACCATTTGCGCACCCACATTTTCAAAAGGATCAGAAAGTTCGATCTCTTTTGCAACGGTCACTCCGTCTTTGGTGATTTGAGGTCCGCCAAATTTCTTTTCTAATACTACGTTTCGGCCTTTCGGTCCGAGGGTTACTTTCACTGCATTGGCCAGCGCGTCAATACCTTTTTTCAGGTTATCACGGGCATCAATGTCAAATTTCAGTTCTTTTGCCATAATTTTTATAATTTAGATGTTCTTTCTTTAAGAAATAAATAATACGTCACTTTGAGAGATCAATAAATAATCTTCTCCGTCGATTGTTAGTTCCTGGCCGGCATATTTTCCATAAAGAACAACGTCCCCTTTCTTCACTTCCATGGGTTCGTCTTTCTTATCTGCTCCAACCATTACCACAGTTCCTTGCTGTGGCTTTTCCTTTGCTGTATCAGGAATAATAATACCACTCGAGGTTTTCTCTTCAGCCTCTGAAGGCTTCACGAGAATTTTCCCTGCAAGAATACGACCTTTAAGTTCTGCCATTTTTTAAAATTTTATTGTAGTTCAACATTATCAAAATCGGTTTACAGTTATCACATTTTGTGCCAAAGGAGAAATGGCGGGAATTCCAGGCTTGTTCAGGACAATTTTACACAGAATGCTGTTCCAAATCAACCTCCGGATCACGCCGAAATAATTCTATCTTTTTGTAAATGTGGAATTTAACCTGAATAAGCACACCTGACAGCAGGACAAAAAAAAGTGTCAGTATTTATGACATACTGACACTTCAAAGCAGGCGTTATATAGCCTGGTTATTCGTTTCCGTCCGGAGTTCCTTCTTCGTCACCGAATGATTCCGGAAGCGTAATAGGTTGTTGTGCTCCGGGGTTCTGCATTACTGATTCATCGAACTGGCCCTGCATCCTGGGATCCTGGCTTTCCTCCGCTGAGGGAATGGTGATCCCGGCAAGCAGGCTGAGTACAATCAGTGCTGTTCCCAGGGTCCAGGTGGCTTTCTCAAGAAAATCCGTGGTCCTGCGCACGCCCATGATCTGGTTGGAAGAACTGAAGTTCGCAGCCAGTCCGCCTCCTTTTGAATTCTGCACCAGCACAATAAGGGTGGTCAGAATACATACGATGATGATCAATACTGTAAATACAATAAACATGATCTGATGAATTATACGTTAGCGTTATTCTTTATTTTCTCAATTTGAGCTGCAAAGTAAGCACTTTTTTCCGGATATTTCAAACTTAATCGCTCGTAGGCATAGATTGCTTTTGCATGAAGTCCCTGTTTCACGTAAATCTTTGCAAGTGTATCAGTTATAAAACTATCATCCTCCTGTACAGAGCCCTTCGAAACATCCCCTTCCAGGCTGGTCTGCTTATCCGCCTTGATCGCCCCGGGCTCACTTTCCAGGAACCTCTCGATCAGGTTGACAGGTGGGTTCGTGGCAGGGTTGCCGGACGAATTGGCGGAAGGACCAGGAGTGCGTGAATCAGTTGAATTTACATCAATGGCAGCTCCGGACCTGGCTGGGTCACCCGGCTCATCATTTTCGGTCGCATCAGCTGGGGCAACATGGGATGACGTCTCACCTGCTGCGGCCTCAACATTTCGAGAGACAGTATCTTTCTGCAAGACAGCTTCAGGCAAGTCTTTTTCGGGACTGTGGGTTTCTTGCGGTTCATCTTCATTCTCTGCATTTTCCTCATCTTCATCGTCCAGCGGATCAATCACGGGAACCGCTTCCGGTTCTTCGATCTCAGGCTCCTCCATTTCCGTCTCATCCTTTTCGGGAATGGGCTTGGCATCCGCATCATTGCCCGGATCTTCGTCCATGTCATTGCCCGAATCTTCATCCGCATCATCCAGCAAGGCAAATGGTTCCTCACCACCTGTTTCATTCCCTGCTTCGTTTCCTGGCTCCTCCCCGGTACTATCAAGAAATTCCAACTCAGTACTGCCCGGGACCATTGTTTCAATCATGGAGTCAAATGCCCCATTCACCCATTTGTAAAGGTGTTCCCGGTCACTGCTGAATATCACAGCCCTGTTGAGTTCAGTGGATTCTGGGATCTTATCCAGTTGTCCATAAACCTTCAGGCGCAGGAACCTGGGCAATCCGAACCAGGGATATTTTTTCACCAGCCCATCGAGTTCCTCAAGTTGTTCCTCACTAAAGGATGATGACTTAATAATGTCGAGGAGTCTTTCTTTATCCATAACCAGGGATTTTCAGCTTACCAGTTTACAAATGCCTTATTGAAAATATCTTCCAGGATATTGTCGATGATCAGTTCGATCAGTTCTTCTTCCACATCAGCAAGGTTTTGCCCGGAGTCGTAGTCTTCATACCTGGAAAAACTGGATTCGAATCCGGCATCCGGATCAATATTATTGGTGTAGACCACCCTGATGGAGATGGTCAGCCTGTTCCGTGCTGCAGTCTCTGCCTGGGTAATCGCCGTGGGTTTGGTCTCATAATTCCTGATCTCACCTGAAAAGACGATGTCCCCGCCGGCCGGAACCTGCTCAAGGCTGGTGTTGGACTGGATCTTATCGACCAGTGCATCCGTGAATAACTGACTGAGCTGTGCCTGCACCACTGGTGCCCTGTTGGGGAAATACTGCACTGTAACCGTCTGGATCTCCGGGCTGATGTTCACCCCGCTGAATGAATAGTTGATGCTCATGGTCTTGCACCCCGGCAACACCAGTGTGCCAACGAAAAGCAATGCCATGAATACTCCAACCCTTCCCCGGACTGCCGTAGCGATCATGTTATTCAATTTCATACTCTTTGATCTTTCTATATAGAGTACGTTCGGATATGCCCAATTCTTGTGCGGCATACTTTCTTTTCCCCCTGTGTTTTTCCAATGCTTTTTGTATCAGCTCTATCTCCTTTTCTTCGAGTGACAGGGATTCCTCCTGGATCTCTTCCGTATCCTGAATATGATCCTCTTCCTTGTGGTGTTGACCGGGTGACATGATCTTCTCGCGTTCAGGAAGAACATCTTCCTCCTCACCATAAAGGTTTTTAATGATCTGGGCGTTGTCATTCTGCACCTCAGATCCCACATCCCCTTTCATCATGATCTCGCCCACAAGCTTCTTCAGGTCATTCATATCCTTTTTCATATCGAAAAGGACCTTGTATAGTATTTCCCTTTCTGAATTAAATGCATCCTCGGAGATCCCTTCCTTCTGTATCAGTGCCGGCAAACGGGTATCATTGTATTCAGGCAGGTAACGAAGAAGGGTGGAAGGCGTAATTTCACGGTCCTTCTCAATAATAGAGAGTTGCTCGGTAATGTTCTTCAGCTGACGCACGTTGCCTGGCCATTCATATTTTAGCATCACCTGGCGTGCTTCCTCTGTAAGCACAACGGGTGGCATCCGGTAATTTTCAGCGAAATCAGAAGCGAACTTCCGGAACAACAGCAGGATGTCATTCCCCCTGTCACGCAACGGCGGAACATTGATGGGTACGGTATTCAGCCTGTAATACAGGTCTTCCCGGAATTTACCACTCTTGATCGCCTGCGGGATGTCGATGTTCGTTGCCGCAATGATCCGCACATTCGTTTTTAAGACTTTGGATGATCCCACGCGTATGAATTCACCTGTCTCCAGCACGCGCAATAACCTCACCTGGGTAGATAACGGCAGCTCCGCCACTTCATCCAGGAAGATGGTTCCGCCGTTCGCCTCCTCGAAATATCCTTTCCGGGTATCATGTGCGCCTGTAAATGATCCTTTCTCGTGTCCGAATAATTCCGAATCGATCGTACCATCGGGGATCGCACCACAATTCACCGCGATGTAGGGACCGTGTTTCCGGGCACCTGCATGATGAATGATCTGAGGAAACGATTCCTTGCCCGTTCCGCTCTCTCCTGTTATAAACACAGAGAGATCGGTTGGAGCTACCTGCCGCGCAATATCAATGGCACGTTCCAGGGTTGGGTCCGTTCCGATGATCCCAAATCGTTGCTTGATCTGTTGTAAATCCATACTAACTGACAAAATAACCTGTATGGTATGACAAAATTACAATAATTGTTTGAATTATAAAGGCGATTGAAATA
>CAZOXI010000361.1:0-4324 GCA_964583445.1 uncultured Bacteroidaceae bacterium
CCATGGTGTGTTCATTCAGTGAGTAGTACTTGCATACTTCGTAATGGTGACTGGTATAAAAGCTCGGAGGATTATTCTCTGCGCCATCAACGACCCCGCTTTGTAATGCAGTATATAGTTCTCCCCAGGAGATAGGGGTGGGGGAACCGCCCAGTGCCTTGACATTCTCCATTGCCGTAATGCTCTTCATTACCCTGATCTTCAGTCCCTTCAGGTCGTCGGGATGATGAATGGGTGTATTAATGGTATAAAAGCTCCTTGCGCCGGCATCATAGAAACACAACCCGCGAATCCAGAATGGTTCGGTGCTGAGAAGTAATTCTTCACCGATGGGCCCGTCAAGTACTTTGAAAGAATGTTCTTTTGATTTGAAGATGTAAGGTATGCCCAGTACCTTGTATTCTTCCGTGAAGCTTTCCATTACAGCAGAAGAAACCTTGGTAATGGCCAGGCTACCTATCTGGAGGAGTTCCACACATTGTTGTTCCGACCCCAGCTGTCCGGATGGATAGGTTTCTATCAACAGTTTACCATCGGAAATCTCTTCGCATCGATCCGCCATGAATTCCATCGCCTTGCTTACGGGATGTGTTGGATCCAGCCCATGGGCTAATTTAAGTGACCGGGTATCTGAGACTCCTTTGCACCCGCTCATAATGATGAGCGCTACGAACAGGAAATGGAATAATATTGGTTTATTTTGCATCGTTCTTTATCCTCTGATTTTTTGTACAATTTCGACAACCTCTGCAGCTTTTTCCTGCAGGAGTTGATAGTTGTTTTCCCTGATGATCTCAGCAGTTACCAGTTTTGATCCCATACCGACACAAAATGCTCCCGCATCAAACCAGCTTTGCAGGTTTTCCAAGGTAGGGGAAACACCACCTGAAGGCATTACCTGGCTCCACGGACAGGGTCCTTTTATTGCTTTGATGAATGCCGGTCCCCCGAGCATTGAGGCAGGGTAGATCTTTACCACTTCCGCACCGAGTTCTTCTGCCTTTGAGATTTCAGAAACAGTTGCACATCCCGGCATCCACAGTACTTTTCTGCGGTTGCACACCCTGGCCATCTCTTCATTCAGCAGGGGTGATACAACGAACGATGCACCCGATTGGATATACAGTGCAGCGGTGGGAGCATCAACCACCGAGCCTACCCCAAGTACCAGGTCGGGTAACGCTTCTTCAGCCCATTTTACCAGTGTCCCGAATACCTCGTGTGCAAAATCGCCCCGGTTGGTAAATTCAAAAATCTTCAGCCCGCCCTCGTAGCAAGCCCTGATCACATTCTTGCATATTTCCGGATCCGGATTGTAGTACAACGGAACGACTCCCGTTTCTCTCATCATGATGGCAGTATCAAGCCGCGTTTGTTTCATGTGTATAATCAGTATTATTTGCTAATTTTTTAAATACATATTCCTCATCAGGAACCTCCTCGTCCCTGTTTGTGCAACCGATTGCAAAAATACATAATAAACATGGGAAGCGTTGTTCAATCCATGGAGTATTTGTATTTTTGAATCCACAATATACAAATACTTTTTTTCAGCCGGATCGGTTTTTTAAAAATTTTTTCAAGGGCAAATTATCCGGATCTATATACTGGAGAAAAAACCGGGAAACCTTCCATTTAACTGAACATATCTGTGACGTAATTCATGCTTTCGGACTGTAAAACGAAAGCATCTGCTCCAACTCTGATTTCACCTTCTCTTTCAGGGATTCCGGTGAAAGTACCCGGAGGTCCTTCCCAAAGCTGAGCAATAGTGAGATGAATTCGTAGGTAGGGTGCACCCTGAAGTGAAAAATGATCTCTTCATCAGTCTCCTCTTCAATATTCTGACTTTCATGCCAGGGTTGTGATATCAGGTATTGTGCCTGTGTTTTCTGAACGGAAATGCGTATCACCGGGGGATCTCCCTCAGGCGAAATGATACCGATTGCATTTTTGAAGTAAGTTGCAGCACTAAAATCCTGCGCACGGTAATGGATCTCCGACGGTTCTATGTCCCTGATTCGGTCCAGGGAGTAAGTGCGCAACTGTTCCTTAAAATCATTGAGTCCGATCATATACCACCTGCTCTTGTATTCTTTCAGCAGGTAGGGATGTACCTCTGTAAAATAAGGCTTGTCTTCATAAAAGGGCTGGTAATAGATGCGCAGTACTGTTTTTTCCCTGATCGCACGAATGATTTTTTCAAGATATGCGCTTCCTTTCACGTGGGGGATTTTCTCCGGGCGAATGAAATCAAATTGCTCTCCGGATTCCTGGCTGATGCTGATATCGATCACGTCGATGACTTTCTGCAGGGCGCCTGATATGTCTCCAAAAACATCTGCAAACTTATATTTTTCAAGCATTTCACAAGCTTCCCTGAGTTTTTCCAGCTCGGTGGCGGTATATCCTGAATGACTGGTCATGGCAAAAGAGTTTAATCAGGGATGCAAATTAGCGAATCCCCCTGAAACAAAAAAAAAGCGCCCATCACCAGATGACCGCTTTTTTTTAAGGTGGACTTGCAATTAGTCAATAAAGCCGATTTTCTGAAGATACTCATAACTCTTTTCTACGCTGACGATGGGATCATAGTTGTATTTCTCAACCTCAACAACATGATATTTTGCACCAGCCTGGTCTGCCTGTTCAAGCACCGGCATGAAATCAATTTCCCCGCTTTCGCCCAACTCCTTGTTATCCTTTATGTGAAATGAGACGAACCTGCCGGGATATGCTTCAAAATACTTCAGCGGATCAGCACCTCCTTCATATACCCAGTAGATGTCCAACTGGAACATTACTTTTTCAGGATCTGTATGCTGAAGCATGTAATCATAGATAACCTCACCCTCAAGTTCCTGGAATTCTTTATCGTGGTTATGGAAACCAAACCTGATCCCCGCAGCATTGCATTTTTCACCAATGGCATTGAAGTATTCACAATATTCAGCAAGTCCTTCAAGACTGGCAAAGGCAGAGGGCTGCATTGAAGGTTGAACAATATATTCAGCTCCTGCTTCCTTGTGTGTCGCAATACATTTGTCCCACCATGGCATCACTGATTCCCAGCTTCCTGAATCTGGAATCGCTTTTTTTGAATGCGCTCCGAGGTAGACCATACCGTTCTTCTCTACCAGTGCCTTGAATTCCAGGGGTTCCATTCCATAGATCTTTCCGTCATCGTACCCGGCGGACTCTACGAAATTATATCCGATGTCACCTACCTTTTCTATGGTACCCACAGGGTCTTCTTTCATTGCTTCCCTGACAGAATATAACTGAAGTCCGATCCCATTTTCAGGACCTGCCGTCCCGCAGGAAGTGAGGGCTAACATGATGGCAGCGACCACGGTAAGTGTTGTTGTTCGAAATCTTTTACTCATGCGTATTTTTTTGTGGAGAGGTTTTTATAACAAAAATCAATTGCCAAAGATAAAAAAAGAATTCATTATCTCATCCACCATGGCAGGCTCCGTTCATTTTTTATACAATATCCTGGTCATTTCCCCGTGCAGGGTCGCAATGAATCCCGTGCCCGGTCGCAATGAAGTTATGAAGATTGATCCGCATACATAAGTTTGGTTGTTGTTCGTCAAATTATCCCCAGGATTCCGTCAAGGAACATCGGCTTACAACCCATCAGATCAGATGAAATGTATATTTTTGTTATAGAACCGGCATCATGATCAAATACCAGATACTAGGGGAAAAGCAATTGATAATAATGTGCTTCGACGGTGATGTTACCTCGGAAAATGTAATCTCATTTATCAGGGACCTTGTGAAAAACCCTGAATATGACCCTGGATACAAAACAATAGTCGATTTAAGAAATTGCAACCTGGTATACGATATGGAGGGAATGAAACGTACCCTCGAATACATGGCAACAGCCAATGGCTTCGCAGCAAAGCGGAAAACAGCTTATATCACTTCAAACTCGGGTCATGTGGTCCCTCCCATGCTGATGAATACGGGTGCTTACGATGTACCCATGGACATCAAGGTACTTTCGACGGTTGAAACCGCCCTCAGCTGGCTTGACCTGGACGATTTTTCCATGGATGACTATAAGCGCGTACTTCAATCTATTTGCAACTGCTAATCACATTTTACAATTGCTGCTTTTTCCAGGGGATCTAATCTTCGTTACTTGGTTTACCAATTGTTGCAAGGATACCACCATCAACGTAAACAACAATACCATTGACGAAGTTAGAAGCATCTGATGCAAGGAAAATCGCTGTTCCCGCCAGATCTTCCGGTTCTCCCCATTTACCGGCCGGGGTCCGGTTGATAATGAAATCGTTAAATGGATGTC
>CAZOXI010000362.1:0-4312 GCA_964583445.1 uncultured Bacteroidaceae bacterium
TTCACCCCCGATGCGGGTCATCTCTTCAACCCGGTAAATAATGGTTTCTATGCCGTCCTTCTCATAATACAGGTACTCCACTCCATCCACATTATCTGAACCACCATGTAACAGGAATTTATTTGAGAACAGCGAACCTTTTTTGTAGTCCTTACCAATCATGTCCTCCTTTTTCTCAACGAACATCATCTGCTGTGCAGCCGAATTGATATTGCGGATGATATTTCCGGAATCCAGGATCATAATCCCTACCGGGAATTGTTCGATGATCTGCCTGAATACCATCTCAGACATTTTCATTTTTTTCTGTGATTTTTCTCCCTTTAGAATGATCACCATCAAATAGATGAACAGGGCCATCGTAAGCAGCAATGCAAATGCCGAAACCACGATGTTCTCGAAAACAAAAAGACGGTTGAACTCTGTTTGGCTATTAGAAAACACAATTCCCACATGCTTCCCAAAAAGTGTCATCGGATAAAAGGCTGAATACATTTTCTGCTTCTGCTTTCCCGGTAAGGTCATGGTATGGTTGATGGTCCCATAGGAAAACATTTGAATACTGTCAGCAATTTCATTGATGGAGGAGATATGGGCACTGTCGGGAAAATTGGAACTGAGTACTTTCCCATCTTCACTTACCACCCACTGCCATAAAATGGTTTTACCTAAAGGGTAGAGTGAAAATAGTTGCTGCGCAAATTTTTCGAAATCCACTTCTACGATGATATTTCCACCTACCTTGTCATTTTCGAAATACGGGTAATGGTAGAGGTACTTTCCATTGTATTCCTCTACCCTGTCCCGGGGAGATAATTCCTGCTGTCGCTGTCGGGAAAAAGTATCGATCACAAATTCATCCTCATCATTGATATATAATCCGAAATAGTTCTTCTGGTTATCAAAAATAAATACATTGCTGATCAGGTCGCGATACCTCAAATAAATCACTTTCAGGCTATCCTGACTCCTGTCAAATTCTTCCTGATCTGTAAATATTTCAGAAAAATGATATTGAAATAATAATCTGTTCAGGTCATTTTCAAATTTTTGCAACTCCTCTTCCATGTGAGATCCGCAAATCGTGATCTGCTGCTCCATGTCTGAATTGAGAAAAGAGATAAAGCGCTGGTTGATATTAAAAATCGAAAAAATACTCAACAGCATGAGTAATATAAGCGGAATAAGAACAAAAGTATTTACCCTCCTCACATGTATATATTTTAGTTAAAATTCTGTCATTTTAATGCGTTATAAATTTCGTTTTTCTCCTTTTGCATGATGTATCTTCCTTTGTCGGAATCATCAGCTCAAATACGTTCGGGTTGTTGCCTCGCTTTATAAAAATAGTATTTATTGATAAGCTGGCATCCTATTTCCTGTATTTATCTCCCATATCCTCAAGGAGATCGAGGTAGTTCAAATATCTTGATTCACTGATCTTGTTATCAACTACTGCCTGTATAACAGCGCATTGTGGTTCATTCACGTGCATGCAGTTATGAAATTTACAGTTGCTGCTATAATGAAAGATCTCGGGAAAGAAATGAAACAACTCCTCACGTTCGATGTCCACCATTCCAAAACCCTTGATCCCCGGAGTATCGATGATCCTGGCATTATCTTGTAAAAAAAACATCTCTGCATACGTTGTAGTGTGCAGTCCCGATTTATGATGGAGAGATACCTCACGCGTCTTCAGTTCCAGTGATGGATCCAGGTAATTGAGCAGTGTGGATTTTCCCACACCGCTGTTTCCCGCTATTACAGAAACCTTGTTTGCAAACAGTTCTTCCACCTTTTTCATATGGGTTCCCTCTTTGACCGATACTGAGAGGGTAGGATACCCGATCTCTTCATACAGATCACACAAATTTTGCATCTCTGTCATTTGAGCTGCATTATAAATATCGGTCTTGTTAAACAACAGCACGACCGGTATCCTGAATGCCTCTGCCGAAACAAGGAAGCGATCGATAAAAGCAAGGTGTGTCCTGGGGCTTACCAGGCTGATTATCAGTACTGCCTGGTCGACATTGGCTGCAATAAGCTGGTATTCCTTTGAAAGTTTTGCGGAACGTCGGATAATATAATTCTTACGTTCTCTGATATGTGAAATGAGTCCATTCCCGGAGTCGGTCAGTTGAAAATCCACCTCATCCCCCACGGCTACCGGGTTGGTGGCACGGATCCCTTTGATCCTGTATGTTCCTTTAATTTTGCAGGGAACCACAGTATCTCTTTCATCCAAAACATAGTACCAGCTTCCGGTGGATTTTATAACCAGTCCTTTCTTCAAAGTTGAATTTTGGGCTAATTTAACGAATGCTGCTCATTTAGAACGTAAGGAAGGCATAAAAAAGAAAATCATTAGTCTCGTTGCGGGAAATGGAGTGCAACTTGCGGGAAATGGAGGACACGCTGCAGGAAAGAGAGCGAATGTTGCAGGAAAGAGAGCGAATGTTGCAGGAAAGGGAGCGCACGTCGCAGGAAATGGAGTGCATCTTGCGGGAAATGGATCACTCGTCACGTGCGATCGGGGTGGTGACATTCAGAAATCTGGATTGGAAACGGATACCGGAGATGGATCCGTCCTCGTCCCGGCTGGCCATCAGTTTTGTTTCTGATCCGGCGATTCTGTTCAACTCTTTCAGTCCGCTACTGGCAAGGCTCCACAGCAACGCATCCTCCTCTTCCATTATTTGAGATGCTTTCTGTGCCTGGTATTGTGCCAGTGCGAGAATGGAAAGAGAACTGCTGTTAATGGTCGGAGGCTGAATGATCTCCTGCCGGATCTGGTCATACTCAACATGTATGGGATCGGTTTGCAGCTTCCTCAGGTCTACGCTTGCGATCCTGGGGGACTCCTGTTGCTGCTTTTCAGGGTTCTCAGCTTTTTGCTGTTCACGTTCCTGCTGTTTCTCTTTGTAATCCGACACCGGCACCGGTGCGTTTGTTTTCCGGACCATATTGAAAGTGGCCTGGGTCGGTTGTTTCTCTTTTTTCTCTTCTATCGGCTGCTTCTCAATGATCTCAGGCTCAACCACCGCTGCCACCTCAATTGCCGATTGCGTTGCCGGGACACGGAATATGACCATCAAAGCAATAGCCGCTGCTGCTGCAACCGGAACCATGATCCTCCAGACGGACAGGTGCATCCTGCTGCGCTGTTTCAGCCTGCTCTTATGCGGAAACGGTACCGTTTCTGGTTTCAGGATGGTCGCTTTACATGCTTCAAATTCACTTCTCTTTGCAGGATATTGCTGCAGGTAAGCTTCAAATATTTGACGCTGTTTTGCTGTAAGATCACCTTCAATATATGCAATGCAGAACATATCAAAATTTCCATCACTGACCTCTGTATCACTGCCAGGAAGTTCTTTCTTCAGTAAATTTTTCCCGGGGAATGAGTGGTGTGATGGCTCGATCTTAAGGAGGTCAATATCCTCCATCTCTGCTTCAAGATCAGGATTGAATTTCAGAAACCGGCGCAGCACCTCCTCCTGATCCGGAGAAAGCCTTCCCTCGATAAAATCGAGAAAATATGCTTCGTAATTGTCCCTGTTAATATTCATGTTCCTGTTCCTTTATATGATATTTTCTATTTTGACAAGGTATTGTTTCAGGCTGATCCTCCCCCTGTATATGTAAACCTTTACCTGCGATGCTGTCAGTCCTGTGATCTCCCCGATCTCTTCATAGGAATAGCCTTCATAATCGCGCAGCATGATCACTGTACGCTGTATCTCGGGCAATCGCTTCAACGCATCTTCCAATACCTCGCTGATATCTGAATACTGCCCGGGTTTCTGATGTACAGGTTCCATGTCACCCGCGCTGTCAAGCGTTGTCACCCTTTTGTCTTTTTTAAGCATGTCCAACATAGTATGGTACCCTGTTGTAAACAGGTATGACTTCGCTTTTGCACCATTGACATGATCCAGTTTCAGCCACATTTTCTCAAAAGATTCCTGCACGACATCCTGCGCCATTTCTTCAATCCTGCATTGCTTCAGGATGAAACGGTATAAATTATCTGCATACAGGTCGACAGCTTTGTTATACTCTTCTATAGTCATCTAAATCCAGGGTTCCGTATGTATGACGACACAAGTTATGAAAAGTTACAGGCAGATGATGAGGATTATACAAAAAAAAATCACCAAAGACTTGACATGCCTGTTTTCTTTTTTTATATTTGACCGAACGTTCAGTCATAAATCATGCCAAGGACAAAAAAACAATACGAACAGATCCGGAAAGACCGCAGAAGTCAGATCATGTCCACCGCTTTGGAGATGTTTGCCAGTGA
>CAZOXI010000363.1:0-4301 GCA_964583445.1 uncultured Bacteroidaceae bacterium
TTGCCTGGTTAATTTGCTCAGCCTCAATGTTCATCATCAATTTTCCTTGCGTATTAAATATCCGGACACTGTTTCCTGGCACCAACCCAGAAACTGTAAGCAAGCCGGTTGTCGGATTTGGGTAAATTTTAACGTCTGACAACAACGGCATTCTTGCTGAGGTTCCCTTCAGAAGGATTTCATAATATGTGACCAGCACACCATCGCCTGATGTTACCCGGATAAGATCTCCCTCAGCCAGGTTACCAGATGTTTTTTGGTTTCCATCAGCATCAAAAATTGCTACCGTTGCACCAAAAGAAGGAATAATCTGTTGCATAAATTGAGAAACTGCTGTTGTATTCGACAATGGTGATTCAGCAGTTCCTGAAACTGTATAGTCGACCTGATTGACAAAATATACATCTGAAACAACATATGCCAGGTAGGTTATAATATTCGTATTCGGGAACAGTAAGGAGATATAGTAAGAATTGGATACCTCACCATTCGCAGAAGTTACAACCACCTTGTCATCTGCCTTTATTTTTCCTTCCGTTCTTTCAAGACCTGTTTTATCCACAAGCTTCAGTGTCGAACCATAGGAAGGAATAATGTTTTCAACAAACTGATCGAACGTAATTCCATGTGGAACATATTCAATCAGGTTACTGACCTGCGATACAAGGTATACATCAGAATAAATAAATGCATCACTTTCTGAATTATTTGGTACCAGGTCATAAACGATACGTGTCCTGGAATCCTCTGCAACAACATCCAGCGAAATATCAGGACTCACTTTTGTTTCCACATATAACGTATCATAGTTCAATGTATGCAATGCGACATAATCTCCATCACCGTCAATGATGGTAACATTAGCCCCAAATGGTACATTTACAGAACCCATGATATCTGCAAGCGTTGTTCCATATTCTATTCCGGTAATAGCAGCTTCACCAACAACATTTTCATCAGCATTCGGTGATGTTGCAATATCGATTCCATACCTGCTGGAAGTCAGCACGGCATCAGTGCTTAATCCTTCATCAGTCACATCCAACCTGTAATATGTTGTCCTGGTACTATCAGCTGATAATACTTCCAGGATATCATCGGGTAAAATAACTGCATCCGTTTCCAGCACTGTTGCTGTATCCGCTCCGGACTTGAACATAAGTGTTTGATTTTCATCTTCCTTGAAAATATATTCCATAAATTCAGGAATCGTTGTTCCGGTAATGATACCTAAAATTTCCTGGTCATGTCCATTACCCGGGCTCACCTTGTATATCATGGAGTTCACTGTGGATCTGTACCTGGTAATAGGCTCCATATAATGTGTGCCAATATCTCCCAGTGCAACTTCTGCTGTGTTGGGAAGATCACCATACGCAACATCCGGATCAATACTGATCCATTCACATGCATCAGGATCACCCGGGGCAAGTGCTCCTCCCGGTACCGGGTTACCTTTGGTAATAGTTGGTTTTCGTTTATAGATATCCCCTTCTAAATTGATTGGCACCTCATAATTTCCAACAATCCAGTAGCCACCGTCTTCCATCCCCCACATATCAATAACCTCAAAATCATTGGGATCCTGAACCGGTTTCAGACCCTGTTTTATAGAATCATTTAACACTTTATACATGTAGAATGAATTTGAGCGGTTCCCATTTGGCGGCATGATATTACCCCGGCTACTGGAGCCAGATACGTTTTCATTCCATGGATTTGGATGTCCGGCAACATATTCATTCTTGAAATTCACATCATAAGGTGCATAATAAGGAGCCACCCAGCCGATTTTGGTCATCACAAAGCACTCTCCCGGACTTAATATTGGATTCACATTCGGATCCGACTCAAGTATTTCTGGTGTAACCTCCCATGCAAGAGAATCCACGAATTTTAATCCCGGAATATACGTTGTGTATCTATACAGCCAACCTGGAGTGGACAAAATCGGACCATAAGGATTTGCATTATATTTTTGCATTCCAAACGCATAATTTCTCAGATCGATTGGTACCGATCCCGGATTATACACTTCAAGATAGCAATTTCCTAAGTAAGCGCTGACAAACTCGGAAAAGAAGGGGTCTGCATAGAAAGGTTCCACATCGTCAGGGTGTTTTTCCTTGATTAGTTCAACTGTATACACTGCCACTGTTGAGTCATCTTCAGCGGTTACCTCAAAAACAATAGTGCGGTCTTCCTTACTTCCGGTAACTGATTTTGCCCTGGTTGTTTTTACCCTGGCATTATAATCCTGCGTGGTAGGAACAAGTGCAGGAATACCCTCCACATCAAATGGCACCTCTAACTTATAGTTTCGCGTGCCGGGTGAAAAGGATGGAATAGTGTCTCCCGTCCAACCGAAGACGTTTTGGTACATCTCCGGAAGATCGGGGAATGTAATGGCAGACAGGTTCGCGTTATCACTTGGCAGGTAAGACTGAACCTGTATGAAATACGTTTTTACTTTTCCGCTCTCAGAAGTGACCTTAAGTTTGTCCCCATTTTTCAAATCGGCACGTTCAACGCCATCTACCCATTCAATTTCCCAGGTCGCATTTGCAGGTTTTTTAAGGTACTTTAAAAGTGTATCTACCCTCAGGTCAAATTCAAGCCCAAAGCCTTTACCTGTAATTGTATCTATACCTGAATCGTGTGTTGTAACGCGGGGCCAGTCCAGCATACCATTTTGCGCCCTCGGCGTCATAGCACTCTCCGGACTTTGGTGGTCAACAGGAACAACAATATTAGCATCAGCAGTAGGTTCAGAAACAACAATATCAAAAGTATCTGTTGTTAAAGCGTTGCCCACAGCATAAACAATCAATCTGTCTCCTGTGCGTGCAGAACGATACAGTGAATCCTCCCTTACACCATTTAGCACGTAATTCCAGGCTAATCCGGGCTTTTTCTTCATATTACGCATGATGTCATCCAGCCGGCGAACGCCCCAGGGCACTGTAATTTGTTTGGCAGCATAATCAACATTAAGGCCTTCTAATGTAGGTTCGAGTGTGTTTTCATCCAATACATAATCACCATGATTCCCAATGGTCCACCAAACATCACGCCACTGGTCATATCCACTGGGCATTTGAATGGGAATCCAGTCAGAATCTTCAAAACTAATCCCTGCAGAAGAAGCAAAGTCGAGATATCCGTTCTTTATGTTGTGTTTACGAACAAGTACTGATGTACCCATCGCGTTGTAAACACCTGCAACGTCATATGCTTTACCAGTAATATTTCTGCCGCCACTACCGTCAAAAAAGCCACCTACCTGGTCGACAACGGCAGAATCCGATGCAGAAAAATGATGTTCAATAAAGTATGTGCCGCCATCCACTGCAGTATACAGATTCGCGTATTCTCCTCTTTTCACCTTCTGCTCGGGATCATCGTAAGGATTACTTACACTGTCTTCCGGATAACTCACTCCATCTATTGGTTCAGGCCTGTGGATCAGCTTATCGGCAACCTCGTACATTCCTGGTTGCTTCGGCCGCTCATTACCTCCAAGCCTGCCCCCATGTTTTTTATAAAATTCAGGACCAAAATCAAATGCAGTGGTAATCACCCATGACTTACCCGGCAAAAGTACTTTTTCCGGCAAGAACACATAAGCCGGTCGCAAATTCATATACCATTGATCGGTGCATAAATCCACCACCCCTGCGGACCACGAATAACTTGCCAGTTTTCCGATTTTAAACTCACTCAGGAAAACAGGACCTGTACCCACATTGGTCAATTCCAGGTAGGTCCAGTTTTCGCTGATCAGCCTGGCTTCGGAGATGATAAGCTGGGTCTCCACATGGTCGGAATAATCACACTGCGCTCCCACTAACGTTGAAGCAAAAATGAATAAAAGTAAAAATTGAAATCTCATAATGTTTGGGTTTTAGTTAGTAATAGTTTTGCATAAAGCGTAGCATATATGGTCATCATCGTTCCTCCTATTCCTTGCCGTTCATCACCAGTGCTGCATGTTCGCTGCCGATGCGATCGATCAGTTGGTGCATAAACAGGCTTTGGGGCACAACCTGTTTTTCCGGATGTTCGATGTACCCGGTACCCATCAGGGGAACCCCCTTATATACCCCGGCCTTTGACGTACCTTCATAACCGGAACGATCATTCGCATACTCCAGTCTGTAAGTCGAATACTCTTCACGTATTTCTCCAGTATAGCCGATGGCAAAGTTCTGCTCAGGTGTCGGAGGATCAAAGACTACAACAGATTCTGCATCGCAGTTCCAGAACACGATGTTGGCACCGGCCCAACCGTGGCCTGATCC
>CAZOXI010000364.1:0-4295 GCA_964583445.1 uncultured Bacteroidaceae bacterium
ATTTACCGCACTCTCTGTCCTTGCCAAAGGTCAGTTCAAGGATGAGGACGAGCGCAATATTGTCTTCTCCCGGTTAGCCCGGTCTGCAGCGCTGTCAATAGGTATGCTTGAAAATCTGGCACTGTGGACCCGCCTGCGGGAAGGCAGCCTGGACTATGCCCCCGAAAAGATCGACCTGTCGGAACTGATTAATGAGGTAACGGACCAGGCAGACAAATTGGTCTGCAACAAGGAAATCATCCTGCGCAGGGAAAGCCCTGGCGGCATGACCTGCCAGGCAGATCGCCGGATGATAAGGAACATACTTGCGAACCTCGTCAGCAACGCGATCAAATACTCATACAGGGGTGGGGAGGTGCAAATTGCTGTAAAGAAAAACGAACGCCGGCTGTATGTAAGCATCAAAGACCAGGGCATCGGTATGACTGAGGGTGAGTTGCTGCAGCTTTCGAATGATCAGTTAATCAAGGGCCGCAGAGGCACAGAGAATGAAAAAGGTTCCGGGCTCGGGCTTACACTTATCAAACGTTTCCTTGCGTATCATAAAAGTGAGCTGTTGCTGGAAAGCACGCCTGATGAGGGCACCACTGCATCATTCATCCTCTCAACCGATGCACCTGGATGACCGTTGAATAATCCTTATATTTGCAGTACACAAAACCCCTGTTATCGGTTTGAATCGAAATGAGATAAATATCGCCCGGGAAAAGTACAGGGATTTTCTGCAAATATGCGCTGAGGAGTATGACAGGAAAGGATTGCAACTGATACAACAGTCGCATGATCTTCTTTTGCAGGAAATGGAAGACCATGACATCAGCAATGCTGGCTGGATTACCGATTATGCATTCGGTCTTTCCACGATGGTGATCAGAGAATTGGGACTTGACCCGCTGGGTGTCTCCGCCGTGATGATGCTACCTCTCATCGAAAACAGACCTGAGCTGTTGTCCGAGGTAAAAAAAGCCCTGGGAAACAGGACCGGGTTGATCCTCTCGGAGTTCATTAAGATCAGCGGCCTGAATACCAGCGGCTCAGACAAGCACGCAGAGAATATGCGTAACCTGATCCTTTCATTTTCAACTGATTTCAGGGTGATCCTGATCAAAATATCCGAACGGTTATATCATCTTCGAAAATCATCGGGAAAGCAGACGGAAAAAGATATCTACGCAGCGCTTGAGGCAAGGGCCATTTATTCTCCACTGGCCCACAGGCTGGGTTTGTATACCATGATGTCGGAAATGGACGATATTTCCATGAGTATACTGGAAAGAGATACCTACCGGAAAATCGCCCGGAAATTACAGGCATCGAAAGCCAGGCGGGAAAAATTCATCGCAGGTTTTATCGCGCCACTACAGGAAAAACTGGAAAAGGAAAAACTAAAATGTGAAATTATCGGCAGACCGAAATCGATCTCGTCGATCTGGCGAAAAATGAGAAAACAACACGTTGAATTCGAGGAGGTATATGACAAATTTGCCATTAGGATCATCCTCGACAGTTCCCCGCGAAAGGAGAAAAGCGATTGCTGGAGGGCCTATTCCATAGTTACAGATACATATCAACCCAATCCCGACCGGCTGCGTGACTGGATCTCCGTGCCTAAATCCAACGGGTATGAATCACTCCATACCACTGTGGTCATCCCGGGTGGCGAATGGGTGGAAGTGCAGATCAGGACCCGCAGGATGAATGAAATCGCAGAAAAAGGCCTCGCTGCGCATTGGAAATATAAGGGCATCAAGGGACAGGCAGGGATCGATGAGTGGCTCACAAAGGTCCGGGAAGCCCTTGATCACGCGGATGCAGAAGAATCTGCCAATCTGATCGACGATCTGAAATTGAGTCAGTTCAGCAAAGAGATCTTTGTGTTCACACCCGATGGAGATTTGAAAAAATTCCCTGAAGATGCCACGGTACTGGACTTTGCCTATGACATCCATACGGATGTGGGATCTACTTGCACCGGGGCACGGATCAACGGAAAGAATGTACCGATCCGGCACAAACTAAGTAACGGGGACAAAGTGGAAATCCTCAGGTCAAAAAACCAGAAGGCCAAGGTCGACTGGCTGAATTTTGTTGTTACGAACAAGGCAAAAACAAAAATCAAGCAATCTCTGAAAGAGGAAAAACTGAAGGAGGCCGATCATGGGAAGGAGATGCTCAGGCGAAGGTTCAAGAACTGGAAGATCGAATATAACGACAGTAACGTCAGGAAGGTGATCCGGCATTTCAAATACAACGATTCCATTGACCTGCACTACGACATTGCTACCGAAAAGATCGATCTGCTGACCATCAAAGATATTTTTTCGGAAAAGTCCGTAACTTCAGGTAACAAAGCAATTCCCATTGAGGAAGAGCAGGTGGATAAAATGCTTAAGGGCACAGTGCACAAGTCAGATGATGTGCTGATCATCGATGAGAAGATCGCTAATATTGATTATAAACTTGCAAAATGCTGCAACCCGATCCACGGTGACCGGGTATTTGGTTTCGTTACAAGAACTGCAGGCATCTCCATTCACAGGATGAATTGTCCCAATGCACAACAGCTTCTGACCCGTTATGGATATAGGGTGGTGAAGGCGCGCTGGACTACGGCCCCGGACGATACGCGTTTTGCTGTTACCATCCGCATCACGGGACTGGATGACATTGGGATCGTGAGCAATATTTCGGATGTAATCTCCAAAGATCTGCAGGTGAATATGAGGTCACTCGCAATTGATTCCAAAGACGGTATGTTCGAAGGAACGATCACACTGTATGTGAAAGACACGCAGCACCTGGAGGCACTCATCAGGAAGCTGAAAAAGGTGAAAGGCGTTTCCAATATCAGGCGAATCGACTGACCGAATGCTGCACGCCTCATGTGCATGGGCGGAAGCACCCGATCCTGGTGCGACTATCAGTACCTCGGGTCCGGCCTGAGCGGCATCTTCTCCATCTTTTCAACAGTCATGGACGGGAACCCCATCTCCTCCGTGATCTCCCCCAGCAAAATGTAGACCCCCGTGCCTTTATAAGGATAACGTTTCAATGCATTGGGAAAATTGACCACATCAAAAAACTCGCCCGAGGCATCCAGGAACGTGCCAAACTGCATCCATTCTCCCTTGACGGTCCGTACGTTTTTCGTGGTAACGAGCTGACCCAGCATACGCTTTTTTCTGCCCACGTATTGCAGCATCTCACCGGCCATAAGCTCACCGCGAAAACGGGTCTTCAGCATGTCAAACATGGTCATGGTCACCGGGAACCCCAGCAGTTCGATCTCGTCGTAGGCATTTTCAATTTCCGACTGTTCCAGTTCCGGCAATACAAATTTCTTTTTCTGAACAGGGAAAATGGTCCCGGAGGTCTCCTGCTTCTTTGTATGCCCCAGGATCACCTGGGCATCCCACAGCAGTGCCTTTTTGGATTTCCCGGTAAACCGGAAAGCGTCGCAACGTACCAGGATCACCAGTTGCTCATGCCCGATGGGAATCCGGGAGATGAAGTCTTCCAGCCCTGTAAACGCCCCGCCACGTGCACGCTCGGCGATCATCCGCCGGGTCAGTCCCGACTCCAGGTGCTGGATATGCACGAACCCGAGAAAAATATCAGTCCCCGCAATGCGGGTATGCAGATTGCTCCTGTTGACACAGGGCATGTAGATGGTGCCTCCTTTTCTTTTCGCTTCGTTCACATACACCCACGTACGGTAGTAACCGCCAAAATTGTTGATCACTGCTACCTGGAATTCCAGGGGAAAGTACGTTTTCAGGTAGAGTGATTGAAAACTCTCCACGGCAAAGGAGGCGGAATGGGCCTTGGAGAAAGAATAGCCTGCAAAAGAACTGATCTGTCGCCACACTTCGTTCGTGAGACGGTCGGGATACCCTTTCTCCCGGCAGTTGCTGAAAAACTTATCCGCAATACGGTCAAACTCCTTCTTCGACCGGAACTTCCCGCTCATGGCCCGCCGCAGCACATCGGCATCTGCCAGGTCGAGTCCGGCAAAGTGGTGACACACCTTGATCACATCTTCCTGGTAGACCATCACGCCGTATGTTTCCGACAGTTGTGCTTCCATGACCGGGTGCAGGTATTCAAAATCATCGGGATGGTGAAAACGGTAAATATATTCACGCATCATCCCCGATTTGGCTACTCCCGGGCGGATGATGGAGCTGGCTGCCACCAGGCTCCTGTAGTTGTTGCACTGTAGTTTCTTCAACAGTCCGCGCATGGCCGGACTTTCGATATAGAAGCAGCCGTTTGTTTCCCCTTCACGCAACTGT
>CAZOXI010000365.1:0-4293 GCA_964583445.1 uncultured Bacteroidaceae bacterium
AAAGAAAAATAACTTATAAATTTTGAAAAACAGAGAGTTTTCTTTCTGGCACTAATTATCAACATTTTATACTCTATTGACAGACTCTAATTAAGGTTATTGTAATTGAATTCCTCCCCGGGTGCAGCCCCGGCAGGCTGACGATACACATATTTTTCAAAATGAGATTCGATTGAGCTATCCGCAACGGGTTTATTAAATAAATCAATATCAGTTAATTCTGAATGATAGGAAGCCACCATGCCGGATGTATGGTTCAGCAATTGCCGGATGGTGACTTCATCTGCGTTGGCAACCTCGCTGACGATATCCTCCGGAAGATAATCACGGGCCGGATCATCAAGGCCCAGCTTTTCGTCTTCATACAAACGCATGATCATCGTTGCAGTATAGGTCTTTGCCATGCTGGCAGAGTGATGTAAATGACAGGGCTGCATGGCTATATTATCCTCAATGCTCGCCACACCTGCACAACCTACCCACCAACCGTGCTCTGGCGTCTCAATAGCAATGGATAATCCCGGAATTCCAGCATCGACGAAATCATCCAGGATATCCTGGTACAGGGTTGTGTTAGGATTCGTGGCATTACCGGTCGTTTCACTGAATGTGCAGGTATCCACCGGAATCCAGGGATCAGGATACTTCGTGCATGCGCATAGTGCAAGAAATACTATACATACGCTTAAGGACTTATATTTTCGTTTCATGATCTGTTTCTTTTTAATTATTTGCAGCAAGTATGTTGTATCTGATTCCGATGCCAATCAATGAAGTTGGAACAATGGTCATGATGGTTTCAGGATAAGGGCCTTCAAACATAAACCTGTACTTCAGGTACACATCAATCTTTCCGCTTCCATAACCGATCAGGAGATCTGCGGGCAATGACGCAAGAACATGAAGAGGATATACCGGGACATAGGCTCCATCCTCATCCTGCGAGAAACTCTGCCTGGATGAGAAGAATACAGAAGCTCCGAGTCCGATCATCGCCTCACCGAACAGTCCGGAGGAGTGACGGTACCGATATCCGATACTGGTCGACAGGTTACATCCCCTGCCGGTTACCCATGTCGTGTAGCCGGCAAGCTGAACGGTCTGAAAGAGGGTCGTGCTCCCTTTACCCCCGTACTCCATTCCGGCACCAATGGTTACTGCCGGATCATAACTGTCACCAAACAGCGTATAGAAAGGCCAGTAGGTCACTGATTTATCCGCAAATTCAGCATACAGGAACTTCGATCGTTCCTGCGAAAGTGCCGAGATGGTGATAAGCATCGCAGCGAAAAGGATCAGTAGCTTTTTCATAGGTATTCATTTAGGTTGTCAAGGTTTCTATTGTTGATACAGTCCACCCCGGAATCACACGTAGAGAGGTCGTGTTTCCTTTTAACTACGAAAACCCCGAAACCCTGCATAGGCCATACTTTTGCAGGGTTTTTACAACAACTAAATTATGAAGCAAATGAAGGCAAGTCGAACAGTATCGTCTCAAAATTGGACGGTATCGTCCCAAATGGAGCGGAGGATTGTAAGATTAGATGATTTCAGAAGAGCCAGCCGCGTTTCGAAGCTGGTCCGGATGAGCGCAGCGAAATCGGGATAACAATGGTTCGGTATTCTCGGTAATTGGCAGAAGACCATTGCATTGTATTAAAATTATCAATAACTTACGTATCGTGAAAGATTCATCCTCTGTTAAGCAATTGGAGTTGCTCTTTCAGCAATACTTCAGGCCACTGACTGTTTTTGCGCTGCAGTATGTAAAAACTATGGAGGCAGCAGAGGATATTGTGCAGGAACTCTTCGTTTACCTGTATGAGAAAGGAGATATCAACGGAACAGATTCTTTTCCGGGAACATTTCTCTACCGGATGGTCAGGAACCGCTGCCTGAATTACATCGACTACCAGAATGTTCGGAGAAACAAGGGGGCTGAACTGGAAGCGGCAGCGTATTCGGTTGGAAATCCGCACGATCCCATGGAATATATTGAGGAAATTGAACTGGAAGACAAATACCTTCAGAGCCTGGAAGCACTCTCACCGAAATGCAGGAAAGTGTTTACCATGAGCAGGATCGAGGGTGTCTCAAACCAGGAGATCGCGCAGCAGCTGAACCTGTCGAAGCGAACCATTGAGACACACATTTCACAGGCACTAAAAATATTGCGGGAAAAACTGAAGGACTTTTTAAGTGTGATACTTCTTTAGACTGTATAATAAAAAATGGATAACGAACAACAACATACTGACCTGGACGCATTTTTGAAGAGCGAGAAGCCTTTCCTGGAGGACCTGCAGCGGGTAGACATGAAAAAGAACTGGGAAAGACTCGAAAGGGCGATAAAAAAAAAGAGAGATAGGACCGTAGTGCCTGCCTGGAGCCTTGTAGCTGCACTGGCGCTCATATTGATTGTTGTTGGTTCATTGGTTTTCCGGGATATTACTGACCCTCCGGCCAACCAGGTAGCTGCAAATAAGCAGGGAACCGAGCTTCGGATGGAAGATGGTACGATCGTTTCACTGAACCAGGGCGCAGAGATCAGTTATACACAACACCTGATCAGCAGGAAGAGGGAAGTCTCCCTTTCGGGCGAAGCGTATTTCGAAGTGGAGCCCCGGAAACATGCCCCATTTTACGTGGTGATGGATCAGCTGACTGTAAAAGTCACCGGAACCTCTTTCCATATAAGTACAACCGAATCCTCAACAACAGTAAGCGTGATCAGCGGTGAGGTGCATTTCTTTCAAAATGATAAGGAGAAAGAAGCAGCTATCCTGCAGGCAGGGCAGCAGGCCATCTACACCGCTGCCGATCAGAAGATCGGTACCGGCGAGATTCGTTCAGAAAATTTCCTGTTCTGGAAGACCGGCAGACTCGAATTCAAAAACGATTCACTGGCAACCGTATTCAACGAACTTGGAAAATGGTTTAGCACTGATATTATTGTATCCGGCGAGGTTAATCCGGACCAGCGATGGTCTTCCGCACACGAAAACGAATCGTTGGAGGACATTCTGAACGAGATTACATTTTATTTCGACCTGGTACATAGTACGATAAGAGATACCATATATATTCAGCCCATACACTGATCATTTTCAGGGGCACTGGAAAAACAGGCAAATCTATGAGAAAGCTGGTCCTCATCGCTGCATTGCTTGGCGTATGTATCTTCAGGGTTTTTGCCCAGGAATCCGTTCTTGAACGGAAGGTCAGGGTTGAAAACAAAACAGGCACCGTTGGCTCGTTCCTGGAAGAGATCGGCAGCAAGGGTGGATTTGTGTTCAGTTTTAACCAGGAGGTACCCCTTGATCGCACAGCATCCGTTTCCGTTTCCAGGCAAACGGTGGGTCAATTCCTGGATGACCTCTTCGGAGCCGATGTGTATTGCATAGACTATAACAACAAACTGCACCTGAAAGTAAAACAAAAGTCGCCGGATAGCTACCTTGTGACCGGCAGGGTGGTGGAGTCGGAGACCGGGCAAGCCATCCCAGGGGCCAATGTCGTCGTAGTGGACTCGGACCCCCTGATCGGGGTGATCACCGATATCAACGGGTTCTTTGAACTGGAGCTGCCGTATGACAAACCACGCATCCGCATCACCAGCATCGGCTATGAATCCAGGGATATCTTTTCGGAAGCGAATGCCTCTGATGAAATTGCCCTCCAGGTAAAAAAGCAGGAGATCCGGGAAGTATCGGTGATGGCATACACCCTCCCGGCCTCCAAGAGATTAACCATCGCCACCGGCAACATTGCCGGATCACGCATAGCGACACAACCGGGGGCGAACATTGAACAGGTCCTCCAGGGAAACACATCCGGACTGTTCGTGACCAACAATTCGGGCATGCCCGGATCCAGTTTCCAGGTGAAGATCAGGGGAAACCACTCACTGATCAGTTCAGAGCCGGCCTATTACCTGGATGGCATGCCGATCCAGAGAACGGTGGTAAACGCCCTTTCTCCCGATGACATCGCTTCCGTGGAAATCATAAAAGATGCTTCAGGATCATCCATCTATGGTGCAACGGCAGGAAACGGGGTGGTCCTGCTGAAATCAAAACGGGGGGAACCGGGCAAAGCCAGGTTCAGGGTGAATGCGTACTCCGGCATCCAGCAGATCGGCAAGGAACTGGACATGATGGACAGTGAAGCGTTCATTGCATTCCACGACCTGGTCGGGCTTCCTCTGCAGGACGAGCTTCAGTACAGTCCCTACAACAGCAACTGGCAGGAACAGATCTTTCACCCGGGGCAAACCTGGAACACACATGTTTC